>CANOGG010000105.1 GCA_947565485.1 uncultured Mycoplasma sp.
GTGTTAGAGAATATTATTGATAGTTTTGAGATTTATCAGAAATTAATAACAGTGGGAGATGTGAGTCAGGCTCTTATTAGACTTGAGTATTTACTTAATCTTTCTAGTTCAGTCACTAGTCTTGGGTTTACAGTGAAAGACTTTGGCGAATACTTAGAGACGATGGTGAGTGAGAGGCAAGAGATTAGATATAAGGAAGTTCGAGGAGTAGGGAATTGTGTTAAAATTATGAATATTCATAAGTCGAAAGGACTAGAGTTTCCAGTTTGTTATTTTGCTGGTTTTAAGAGAGATTTTAATTTGCGAGATTTGCAGAGTAGATTTAGTTTTGATAATAAATATGGGATTATAACCCCTTTTTATAAAGAGGGGATAGGAACTTTGTTTACGAAAACACTAGTTAAGAATAAGTATTATATTGAGGAGATATCAGAGAAAATTAGGCTTTTTTATGTGGCACTTACAAGAGCAAAAGAGAAAATGATTATGGTGATGCCAAGTTTTAAAAAGGAAGGACAGGCGCAGGGTACAGTTGATAGAAGTGTTGCTAGTCAGTATCGGTCTTTTCATGATTTTATCAGTTCAATTGCACGAAATTTAGCGAGATATACAAAAGGACTTAGTTTAGATTGTTTAGGGCTTAGTCATGATTATCAATTTGTAAGTGTAAATAATAGAGAAATAGAAAAATCAGATGAAGTTATGGTTTTTAAGAAAATTCTGGTAGATACGAATTTAATAGAGAAACATCGGGCGTCAAAAGAGATAAAAAAAGTTTTACCGAAAGAAGAATTGAGGGCAATAGAGTTTGGTACGAGAGTACATGAGATGTTAGAGTTAACTGATTTTAAAAATTATAGAGGGGATAATAAGTATATACTTAATTTGATGGAACAGTTAGATTTTAAGGATGCAATAGTCTATCAAGAACTAGAATTTATGTATAATAAAGAAAATGGAGTATATCAGGGAGTTATTGATTTGATGCTCGAGTATGATTCTGATATAAAAATAATAGATTATAAGCTTAAAAATATTAGTGATGATGCTTATAAGAGGCAACTAAATGCTTATTATGAATATGTTAGAAGTATAAGTGATAAAAGAATAAGACTCTATTTATATTCTGTCTTAGAGGGAAAGTTGGAGGAAGTAGATGTCAAAGTGATGATAAATTCTTGAGAAAGAAAGAGATTTGTGGTAATATATTTATATAAAGGAGGATGTTTAATTATGAAGACAGGGACGATTATTTTGATTGTAGTAATAGCAATAATTGTACTACTTATTTTATGGGTAATTGCAACTTATAATTCTTTAATTAGTTTTAGAAATAGAGTTAGAGATGCATGGAGTCAAATTGATGTGCAGTTAAAAAGAAGATTTGATTTGATACCTAATTTAGTAGAGACAGTTAAGGGTTATACGAAACATGAGAGTGAAACTTTAGAGAACGTTATTAAGGCGCGTAATACTTATTTAAGTGCAACTTTGCCAGAAGACCAGTTGAAAGCGGATGGAGAACTTACAAAAGCAGTAAATAAATTGTTTGCTTTAACAGAGAGTTATCCGGATTTGAAGGCGAATACGAATTTTACAGATTTGCAAAATCAGCTTAAAGAAACAGAAAATAAAATTGCAATGTCAAGACAATTTTATAATGATATTGTAATGCAGTATAATAATAAAGTTGAGATGGTACCATCTAATATTGTGGCAAATATTTTCAAGTTTAAAAAAGAAGCCTTTTTTGAAGTAGCTGAGCCTGAGAGAGAAAACGTTAAAGTACAATTTTAGACTTAAATTTTTAAGTCTTTTTTTGAAAGTGAGGGGCAAATGAAAAAGTTTTGTTGGGGATTATTTTTGTTTTTGGTGATGCCATTTTGGGTAGAAGCGGCAGATTATAAGATAACAAATCAATATATAAAGGCAGATGTAGAAGAAAATGGAAATTTGTTAGTTTCAGAGCTGATTGTGATGGAGGGGACTTTTAATGGTTATGAGAAGTCTCTTAGTTACCGAAATGGTGTGTTAAGTGATGAGGCAGGATATGAAAATGATGCAATATATAATGCTAAAGATTTAGAGCTTATAAGTATTAAAGCAAAAAAGGTTAAAAATGTTTCTTTTGATACTTTTTTAGATACGGATTTTGAGGATTTTGAAGAGACTAGTTATGCTGGTAATGGCAGTAGGAATGTTTATACAGCAAAAAGAGATATTAATGGTTATACTTATAGAATATATCAGAGAACTAATCGGGAAAAAGTGGCCTTTTTAGTTACTTATAGACTTGATAGGGTAGTAGTGTTGCATCAGGATGTTGCAGAGCTTTATTGGAATTTTATTATGCCTAATGATTATGATGATATAAAAGATGTTAAAGTACAAATAAATTTACCTAAAAGTCAGGATAGTGATAATTTTAGATTTTGGGCGCATGGACCTCTTAGTGGCGATATAAAAGCATTAGATAGTAAAGATGGCGTGATAGCAGAGATAGGCTATTTAGAAAATACAGAATTATTAGATATTAGAATGACGTTTGATAAAGATGTGATTAAGGATACTAGTAAAGTGAAGATGAGTAATAGCTTAGCATTAAAGGGAATATTAGAAGTTGAGGAAAGACGGGCGGATATAGCTAATCAGCTTAGAGAGAGTCTACTTAAAAAATATAATTTAGTGAAGTATGGGACACTTATAATTTATGGGTTACTAGTAATTACGGGAATTTATGTGTATTTTAAGTATGCGAAAAGTCCAAAGTCAGGTTATTATTCAAAGTATAATAGAGAGTTTATTGATGAGTATAATGTTGAAGTGATAGATTATCTTATGAATCATAAGATTACTTCTAATGCCATGAGTGCTTCAATTATGAATCTTATTTATAAGAAGAATATAAGTGTTAAGGAAATGGAGAATAAGAAGAAATCAGTTAAGAAAGATTATATTTTTATTTTGGAGAACGAAGATAACTTGGTGGGTAGTGAGGATATTTTAGTGAAGTTTTTGTTTGATAAAGTAGGAAAAGTGGATGAAGAGGGGAGAAAAATATTTTCGACCAAGGATTTGAAGAGTTATGCTAGTGGGACAAAGACTTGTTCAGTATTCATTAGAAACTATACTGATTGGAAGACAGATGTTTTAGCGCGAGGACGAAAGGAAAAATTTTTCGAGACTAGTAGTATGCCAAAGGTGTTTGGGTTAATAATGCTTGTTTTAGGTCTTGTGTGGTTTAGTATGGGAGTAAGTTACGGTGTAGATTATGTACCGACATATATTTTATTAATAGTTGTTATATTATTCTTTTTGTGGACTATTTGCTTGTATAAAAAGAGTGTTCGAGGTAGTGAACATTATGATAAATGGAGGGCTTTTAAGAACTTTTTACAGGATTTTGGAGCTTTTGATTTGAAAGAATTGCCAGAGATTGTTTTGTGGGAGCGATATTTAGTCTATGCGACAATTTTTGGGTTAGCAGATAAAGTCCAAAGAGACATGAATGTTAGAATTAAAGAGTTAGGGCTACAAGATTTTGATACAGGTTATTATCCATCGTTTGTTTATATTAATTTGGGAAATACGATAAATAATAGTATAAATAATGCGATTAGTAGTGCTTATAGTAGACAGTCGGCTAATTATGCCAATAGTCATTCTAGTTCGTCTAGTGGTGGAGGTTTTGGTGGTGGCTTTAGTTCCGGAGGAGGCTTTGGAGGTGGAGGTTCTTCAGGGCATGGCTTTTAGATAGAGATAATCTGTCTTTTTCTTTGTAATTAAAAAAATCGTATATTAGCGATTAAGTTGATTTAAATTCCTAAATTATGTTTATGTCTTTCTCTTCTTCTGGTTACTTCTGTTATAGTAAAAGCTGGTAGTTTTTCAAGAGTGCTTCTTAATTGTTCAAAAGTTTCTCTTTCATCTTGGTGGTGTTCATTTCTAAGATAAATTTCATATAATTGGTCGATTAATTCAGAATTTAAATTTTCTAAATAGTGTTCTTTGACATTATTGAGATTTAAAATTAAACTAAAATAATATGCTCCACTATAAACTCGTATATAAGCTATTAGTTCGGATAATTTATTAAGTTCTTTTGTAATTCTATTAGAGCGGTCTGTCTGGTATTTTTTGAAAGTATCGTAATCATACATAAATTTTCTTCCTTCTTGGAGTCATATTATACTACCTTTTTTAAAAAAGTCAAAAATATTGGAAATTATTTGGTGTTGTTATAAAGACTGGTATAAAACAAAAAAGATGTTAGAATGTTAAGAGGCACGTGTTATATTATGTTAGGGCAATTTAAAAATCATAAATGTTTTTTTATGATGAAACAATTTTAGATTTAATAACTACTCAAGAAAAATGACATCTTAATTCAGAAGAAAAATAGAGGGTGATTATAAGTTTTGTAAAAATTGGGGCAAAGAACAATAACATATTATAAAAGTTAAAGAAAGAAAATGAAATCCTTATATAATTTAAGTTATAAGTATTATTGAATTCTTTTTCTTTTAAAAAGAAAATCATAATCTTGGAATAATAAATTGTTAGAATGGTATGAAATTTTATAATAAAATCAGGCTTTTAATATTGACAAGTGTAATTAATACGCATATAATTAAAAGTGTGAAAAAATTTATACACAAAGAAGGAGATAAAAAATGGAAGAATTAAAAACACAATATGAATTAATTACATCACAAAGAAAAGAATTGATTAATCAAATTAATATTTTAGAAAGTGATGAAAAAATTAAAAGATATTTTGAATTAATAAAACAAAGTAAAGAATTGCATGTCAAACAAACAAGAACAATTATATAAAGAAATAAAATTTGAAGAATATAATTCTTGCCATCATATATGGGTAATTGATTTTTATGATTATGATAGTATGGAGGGTCGGTCTTATAAACAATATGGGTGTATAAAATGCGGATTAGATTGGACAGTTTTTAGATTAAAAGAGGAATGTCAAGGTATTTATGGATTACCATTAAAAGAGCAAGTAATGTATGAATATTTAACATCAGATAGAATTAGAAATAAAAATAAAAGTACAATTATGAGTAAAGTAATGTGTGATTTAAATTTAGGGCAAGCTATCTATGCCAAAATAAAACAAAATCATCCCAATATCGATGATGAAACGGCATTAAGATATTTTGAAATAGCTCTTGCTAATATTCGTCATAATGAAGTAAGTGAAGAAAGAAAAATTAGTAGAGCCAGAAGATTATCTTTATGAGAGTGTAAAATAAAGTGTGTAAGTAAGAAAAAATGGATTTGGAAAAAAGT
>CANOGG010000106.1 GCA_947565485.1 uncultured Mycoplasma sp.
AGATAAAGGTGCATCTCCCAAGAGTTATCTCGAAATATACGAAGAAAAGAAAGTTACCAATCCATATTTAAAGCCCATTAATGAGGAATGCCATAGTCATTATATCACCTACGAAAAATCATCAGTTATAAAAGCCCACCATGAAGTTTTACTTAAACCAAATACTCTTGCTTATTCTATTTATAAAACTTCTAAAATCAATATGCCCAGCATGCATAAAATGGCTATAAACCGTCTCTCTAGTGATTGTATCGCCAGTGGTAAAGCTAAAGACGACACCATTGAAGTCATCGAATACACTAAAAATAATCGCACTCTTCTTGGAGTCCAATACCATCCCGAATTAGTAAATGATAAAAAAATATTTGATTGGCTCATCAAAGCCAGTCTCGAAAGGAAGAATTAAATATGCCTGAAATAGCAGAAGTAGAAACCGTTCGTAACACTTTAAAAGAACGAATTCTAAACAAAAAAATAACTGAAGTTAAAATTTATTATGCTCCCATAATAGAGAGTAATAAAGATGACTTTCCAAAAGACTTAATCGGAACCAGCTTCATTGATATTAAACGCCGTGGTAAATGGCTCATCTTTGAAACCGAAAACCGTTATTTATTATCCCATCTTCGCATGGAGGGAAAATTCTATATTAAAGATGTAACAGAGCCTAAAGGCAAGCACGAACACGTAACTTTAGTCTTTAATGATAACACGACTCTCCGTTATGAAGATACCCGTAAGTTTGGTCGTATGAACCTCATCAAAAAAGATGAACTAGCCACCACTGAAAGCATTGCCAAGCAAGGCTTAGAACCTGGCGATAAAAACCTCACGAGTGAGTATCTTTTAACTAAATTTAAAAACAAGAGATTACCCATCAAAACTGTCTTACTAGACCAGACTATTATAAGTGGCCTTGGTAATATTTATGTTAACGAAGTTATGTTTTATGCCCACATTGACCCAAGACGTGAAGCCCGAACTATCACCAAAGCTGAATGTGAACTAATCACCAAAGGTTCTGATGAAATTATCAAAGAAGCCATTAAAATGGGTGGCACCACCATCAAAAGTTACACTTCCAGCTTAGGCGTAACTGGTCGTTTCCAACAAAAACTAAAAGTCCACAAAAAAGAGGGTGAGCCTTGTCCTATTTGTGGCAATCCCATTAAAAACATCAAAATAGGGGGCCGAAGTACCTACTATTGTGAACTCTGCCAAAAATAAAAGCAATAACCTAAAAGAAAATGGGCTTATTGCTTTTTTCATATCCTAAAATTCTATTTTTACTTACTAAGCCATAAACCTGTGCGGCCAGTATCTCATATTTATATGTATATGTATTTGGAATAGGGAGGAGTGCTACATCCAAGTCTTCTTTCAAATTATGTAAATAATCTCGCCCCTTTTTATTAAACCCTAATATTTTAATATACTCAATACTAGCAAGTTTATTTATATCCCTTGGCACTCCCACTAAAATATGTATTAACATCCGACAAATCTTATTATACGTATATCTCTTCGTTTTAATACTCTTAATAAAATCCTCGACATTTTTCGCTTCATTTATCTTTTCTTTAAGCCTATTTTCTATTCCCTCATCTACCGTCAAATATCTGCTAAGATCACTATCTGTCATAATCTTATATTTAATAAAAGGAAACAGACTATTAAGTGATAAATTCTCAATCAAATTACCCACTTTTCTTGGCACATAAAGCGAAATATCTTGCTTTAACTTTATTCTATTTCTAATATTACTCGCACTAATAATATCGGCATCTTCATCTAAACTATGATAATTACTCGTTCTCTTAATACTTAACGCTTTCATTTGAAATTTATTCTTTTTTATCGCTTTTATATACGAAATTCCCAGTAAATCATTAGGGTTAAATATATTCTTTGTAATATTAAGTGCTTTTGCGAGCGCGGTTGGATAATTCACTCCTGTATCCAGTAATTCTTTAACTCTTTTATTATACTCTACTGACTCCTGCATACCTGCTACTTTCTCTAAAGTTTCTATATCATTTGACTCACTTCCAAAAACAATATTAGTACAACCCAAATAATTAAGAATCTTAATACTCGCATCCGCAAATATATCCGCACTCTGAGTTCCAAAGATAAAGGGGAGTTCTACTACCAAATCAACCCCATAAATAAGCGCCAACTTCGTCTTATTTTCTTTTGACAAAATACTTATTTCTCCCCGTTCCAAAAAATAACCATTCAAAACCAAAATTATCGTCCGTCCTGGAAATAACTTTTTCGTCTCTTCTATATGATATATATGTCCTTTATGTAAAGGGTTATATTCGCAAATAATTCCCACTGCTTCCATATCAACCACCATCTATTAGTATATCACAAAAAAAACCAAAACAAGGTAAATTTCTCGAAAATTTAACCCATATTTTACACCTAAACACCTAAATACTCCAAAAAGTTTTCCAAGCAAGCTTGTTAAAACCCAAAAATTATAATATAATAAACTCAGGTGAAAACTTATGGAAATAGAACTAAATAAACTAACTAATATTTTCGAAATTGATGAAGATTTTACTTTCGCTCCCGAAAAATATTCTTATCAAAACTTCGAAAACTTACAAAACATGCATGTTAAAGGAACAATTAAATATAACGCCGCCGATAACCTCGAAGTAAATCTCCATGTAACAGGCCTCATGACTCTAAAAGATAGCATCACTCTTGAACTAATTAACCATAATCTCGACTTCGAAATTGCCGAAGAATACGACCCCAACGCCCCAGATTTTAAAGAATATTACGAAAAAGAGCAAAATATACTTGATATTATGGCAATTTTGTGGGAGAATATTGTACTGGAAGTTCCCATTCGTTTAACCAACAGCCCTGATGCTAAATTAGAAGGCGACGGTTGGGCGCTTGGCGATTGTGAAAATAAAAAAGATAATATTGACCCAAGACTAGCAAAGCTTGCTGAAGTTTTGGCAGAAGGGAAGGAGTGAAAACATGGCAGTTCCTTTTAGAAGAACAAGTAAGACTAAAAAAAGAATGCGTCGTACTCACTTAAAAAAAGAAGTTGGAGCATTAACAAAATGCCCTAAATGTGGTACAACACTAAGACCTCATCGTGCATGTACTAAATGCGGTTACTACAAAAATGTAGAAGTAATCAAAGTTAACAAAGAAGAAAACTAAGTTAGAGCCATCTAACTTTTTTAATTTTTCTAAAATATTACAATTTATAAATTTTTCCTATAACCCTAGATTAATAACTAATTTTATGATATACTAATTACAAAATAAAGGAGTGTTTTTAAATGAAGTATGACGATTTAGAAAAAACTCAAGACTTATTTGATATAGTCGAAGATGTTCCAAGTCCCATAGAAACAATAGAGATGGAAGGAGCAAGTAAAAATAATTTAACCGGCGAAGTCCCACTTCACATACCAGCCGAAGAAAAAGAAACTCCCAAAACCAAAAAAGAGAAAAAACCCAAAAAGAGTTTCAAAGAAAAATGGCAAGGTCTCTCTAAAAAGAAAAAAGTTGCAATTATCATAGGTTTATGTCTTCTTTTAATCGCTATTACGACAGCCATTTTAGTGCTTGTCTTAAATAGTAATGGTGACTCCAAGAAGAAAGGCGAATCTAAAAAGCCTGAGGCGCCAAAAGTAATCATTGAAACTGATAATTACGTCTATAAAGACGGTGTCTTAAGCTTTATTAATGAAGACAAAGATGAGTTAGGCACTTACGAATGTGAAAACAAAGATGAAAGTTTATGCTATATTGCTTACTATAGTGATGAAGATAACTTTGACGTTGCTAAAGATGTCTACGAAGATAATAGCACTATTAAAAAAAGAAGTCCTATCTATAATGGCAATTATGCCTTTATCTATGATAGTGAAAAAGAGACTGGTGGCAAAATTAATCTCTACAACATCAGTGAATCTAAAACTGAAGACACTTATGACTTAATAAAAGGCTTTAAAAATTCTAATTATGTCATCCTAAAAAAAGGTAGCAAATATGGTGCCATAGAATTTAGTGGCGATGCTTTCACAACCAAAATAGACTTTAACCTTGATTATTTAGGAATGCTAAATAAAGACTCTAAATTAGTCGCTAAAACCACTAATAAATACTTCATTTATAACAGAGAAGGTCGTGCCGAAAGTAAAGGCCTAACTGGTGAAATAAAATCATATACTAATAATTATCTCGCTGTCTATGATGGTGGTTATGACATCTATGACTATAAGGGTAACAAAATAACTGATGACTCTTCAGACTTTGCTTATTTACTTGATGATTATGTCGCTTTAGTCCAAGAAGGCAAACTCTTTATAAAAGATTATAAAAATAATAAATATAACGAAGATGGTATCAAATTAGACAGTAAAGAATATAACCCTCTAAATATTTACAACGAAGATAAAAAACTCATCGAGACTAAACAAGCCTTTAATCTAACTTTAGACCAAAGTAACCTAAGCATTGAATATAAAAATAAAAACAGTGATAAAACTACAACTATTGACCTAAATGAGGGTTTAATGAGTGCCAACATCACTTACTTAAACTACTTTAATGGCAATCTCTATTTCTATAAAGATGAAGAGAAAAAAGAATTTTTAGGCAAATATAGTTGTTCTTATAAAAACGCTGTTGATAAAAATAGTAAAAATCTTAGCAATTGTTTTGTCGCTCGTGAATCTTTCTTCAGCAAAAACGAAGTAGAAGAAGACAAAAGTGAAGAACTAGGCGTTCTCCCAATCTTTAACGATAGATATGTCTTTATAATGGATGCTATTGATATGAACAATCCAAGTATCACCCTCTACGACCTAAAAAATAATAAACCTCTAAGTAAATATGCTCATGTTGATGCGAGTACTTACACCAAAGAAGAGGGGATAACCTTTGTCGATATTGAAGACTTATATATTATCGCTGAAAACAAAAGTAACAAATTCGGTGTCATCAAAATGGGCTCAGAAGTTAAAAGTGCTATCGGCTTCAATTACTCATCTATCGAAAAACTAAAAAACTACTACATGGCTAAAGAAAACGCCGGAACTTATGTCTTATTAGACAACAAAGGTAAAGCCGTAACCAATAAATATGCTTACAAAATAATCGATTATAAAGGTGAATACTTGAAAATCCAAAATGAAAAAGATAACAAATACGGTGTCATTAATATCAATGATGATAATAATAAAGTGGCAGAACTAAGTTATTTAGATATTAC
>CANOGG010000107.1 GCA_947565485.1 uncultured Mycoplasma sp.
GTTAGAGTCAGCGCCCTCTAGAGTATTAGAACCAATTTCTTCGCTGTTAAAGATGGCAAGAACGTTTATACTGTTGCCAAGATTATTTAGAAAGCTTTTTAGGGCAGCGAAAGTACAAGTTAGATTGTCAATTCGAGGGCTAGCGATAAATTCATCGTTGATAATATTAGGTTTATCAGTGTTATATAAGTATAAGTCGTAGTCAAAAATTTCGTCTTTTAAATTAAGTTTGGAAGAAATGAGTTCTTTTAGCGTAGTTTTTTTATTTAGAGAGATGATAGGGATAAGGTCAGTATGAGTGTTTAAGTCAAGTTTAGAGTTAGCAGCGTCGTTTTGATGGATAGCAAGGCTTGGGATAATAGCGACAGGTTCTTTTAAATCGATAATCATTTTTTCATAAGTGGTAGAGTTTTTCTTTAATATTAATCGTCCTGCAATGCTTAAGGGGCGGTCCATAAAGCCATAGTTTAAGATGCCACCATAGGGAGCGACGTTTAGTTTTAAGTACTCAGCATCAAAAAATTCAGGTGTAGGTTTGATAGTAAAAGAGGGAGTGTCACAGTGGGTAGCAATGATGTTAAATTTATTCTCAGGTTTTTCGGGCAAGTTAAAAGCAATTAGCGTGGCATCATTTCGAATAATAAAATATTTGGTATTGGTTAAAGACCAGGGAGAGTTTTCAGTTAGTTCTTCATAACCATTTTTGAGGAGTTCTTCTTTAATAGTTTTGATACAAGTAAAAGAGG
Source organism: uncultured Mycoplasma sp. (assembly GCA_947565485.1). Classification (GTDB taxonomy): domain Bacteria; phylum Bacillota_I; class Bacilli_A; order RF39; family UBA660; genus Caccenecus. The sequence continues at coordinate 747 of CANOGG010000107.1, forward strand.
TAGTACCTGATGGGAGAAATGCTAATAATTCTTTGTTAAATTTTTTCATTTTTTATTCACCAGTATTAGTATAGCCAAAAAAAGTAGAAATATTTTCTTTACTTTAAAATAAATTAATATTATAATTATTTTTAAGGAGAGTGAAAACTTGAAAAATAATATGATTTTTAAAAGAGTGGGGGCTTATTTAATTGATTTTTTGGTGATAACGGTAGTAAGTTCTGCGCTTACTTATATTAGTTTTATTAATCCGAAACATGAAGAGTATATGAAGATTAATGAAGAGTATACAGAGTTATTAGATGGTTATTATGAGGGAGAAGTTAAACTTGAAGAGTTTAGTGAGAAAACTAGGGAACTTAGTTATGATATGAATAAGACGGGTTATGTTTATGTGATTGGGAATATAGTTATTACCGTGCTTTATTTTGGGGTATTTCAGTGTATAACTAAGGGTCAGACTTTGGGTAAGAAACTTCTTAGAATAAAAGTGGTTAGTAATAAAGAGGGAAAAGAGTTAAAACTTTATAATTATTTGATAAGACTCGTGATATTAAATGGAGTGATTTTAAATTGTTTGACACTTGTCGCTATTTGTTTTAATAGAGAGACTTATTATAGTATATATAAAGTGGCAGCAAATATTGATAGTATTTTGATGATAGCTATTTTTGTTAGTGTGATGCTTAATGTTGAGGGAAGAGGACTTCATGATATAGTAGCGGGAACTAAAGTGATAAATCTTCGAGAAAAAGTTGTTGATGAGCCAAGTGAATTTGTGAAAGAGGCCAAAATAGTAGAGAATGCTTTGGCAGAAGAGAAAGAAGAAGTTCAAGAGAAAATTAAGGAAAAGAGTGCTAGTAGTAAAGGAAAAGTTAAAAAGGATGGTAAGAAAGATGAGTAATATACAACAAGTAGTGGGAATTGCTTTTATAAGAAATAACAAATTATTAGTTGTGCAATCAAAGAGAAGTAGTAAGACTGATTCTTATACCTTTATTGGTGGGGGAGTAGAAAAAGGTGAGACGACTAAGGAAGCAGCGGTTAGAGAAGTTAGTGAGGAAATACATAATGGGTTTAAGATTAGGCCTGATGAGTTGGAACTGGTAATGACTAAGAGAGAACAAGCTGCAAGTGATCCTAATAAAACGATTGAAATGCATATTTTTGTGGCGCATAAGGAAGTGGATGTTAAATTAACAGTAAATACGGAGATATTAGAATATAGATGGTATGGAATAGGTGAAGAATTAAAGGTTTCTAATTCGATTAAAGATTTTTTAGTTTATGCGGAAGAAAATGGTTTAATGAAAAGAGAAAATTAGTTTAAAAAAGAGGGATGATTTTGGAAGAGAATAATTTTGTTGCATTGTTTTGTAGTTTGTTACGACTTAAGTATGATGAGAATAATAAAAGAAGACATAATATAATTAATAATTGTTATTTTAATTATCTTGAACTTTGTGATTTTATATTTAAGATGAAAAGTGACTTTCGATTTTATGAGTTGCTTAAAGAAATTGATATAATAATTAATTATGGCGTGTTTTATTCGATTAATCTTATAACGAGTATTAATAGAGCTAAAAGTAGATATCTCATTACTGCGGTAGATGGAGATAATTATTATGTTTCACGGGCCTATGATAAGACAACAATACTTAGAGATAATGCGGAATGGATACCAATTATGGGAGAATTTATTAAAGAGTATCTTAGTTATATAGAAATTCAGGATATGAAAGAAGATTATGGGTGTTCAACAGGAGTTAACATGCGAGATGTTTATGATTTGAAGTTAAGATTTAGAGAAGAAAAATGGAGAGAAGACTAAATTTTAGAAAAAACTAGTCTTTTTTTCTTGACTCTCACCTTAGGTTATACTCTATAATAGGTAGTATGAAAGGAGAAATAGTTTAGATGTTAATTAGTGAAATACAGTCAAAGGTTGGTTTAACAAAAAAGAGTATTCGGTATTATGAAGAAGAGAAGTTATTAGAACCAAAGCGAAATAGATTTAATGATTATCGGGAGTATGATGATAATGACTTGAAGATGCTCCAGCTTATTAAGTTTTTAAGAGAACTGGGGGTGCCGATAAGAGATATAAAAAGGCTTAAAGATGGAGAATTAACCCTTAGTGATTGTATGGAAGAGAGGGTTAAAAAGATAGAAGAGGAGGAAAAGAATTATGTGAGGTTAAAAGTAATGTGTCAAGAGATTGCTTTAAGTAAAGTAGAATTTTTAGATATTGATGTGACGAAGTATTCACAGGTGGTAAATGTTTTAGGAAAGACGGGATTTACAATGAGAGATACGAAAAAAGATAAACAGAAAAAAATTGGAGGAGCGATACTATCTAGTTTATCGTTTAGTGCAATTTTTATATTTTTGATAGGATTAATTAGTTATTTTCAATTTAAAGAGGCAGGTAAGATGCCATGGATAGTATATAGTTTATTAATGATGATTCTTGGTTTGCCAGTGTTTAGTGTAGGTGTTAACTTACTGACAAGAATTAGAGAAATTAAAGGAGGTGAAGAAGATGAAGCTAGTAAATATTGATTATGTGCCAGGCTATGAGATAGTCGAAGCTTTAGGAATGGCTAAGGGGACGATTGTGCAGTCGAAGAATTTTGGCCGAGATTTGATGGCCGGGATGAAAACGATTGTAGGAGGCGAGATAACAGGTTATACAGAAATGCTTACAACGGCAAGACAGATTGCTACTAAGAGAATGGTGGATGATGCGGAGAGCTTAGGAGCAGATGCGGTTATTAATATAAGATATGGTTCTTCCTCAGTGATGAGTGGAGCAGCAGAAGTTATTGCTTATGGAACGGCGGTTAAGTTAAGAGAGAAGAATTAAAAAAAATTCCAAGTTATTTTGGAAATTTTTTTTGTTAGATATTAAAATTTTAGATTAGGAATTTTATTGGAGGTTAAAGCTCTTTTTAATTGGCTTATGGGTGAGGGATTAAGTTTAATTTTATAGCGATAACCATAAGTGTTATAATCAGGGTCGAAGAAAGAATTTAGAAGTTGACCTTTGTTGTTTTTGATGATTTTTTCTGAATAAATATTACCCTCTAAATGGGAAATGGTGATTTCGTTAAAGCCTAGTTCATGACACTTTTTTAGAGTGAGATATAAAATGATAGTGCCAAGTTTTTGGTTACGAACGCTCGGACGAACGCCATAGCCAATATTGCCATAGTTATCGATGTCAGGATGAATGTCACTAAAACCCAGGATATATTCGGGATTTTGGTCATCGACTAAGTAAAAAAGTATTTCCCGGTGTTGGTCTTTGGTTATAGAGTCAAGATAGTTTTTAGGACCAAAAGCAATATCTTTGATGTAAAGACAGTTTATTTCATCTTTATTACGAAAAGATACATAATAGTTTTCGACACTTCTAGTTGGCATATCAAAAGCATTTACTAGTTTTAGCATAAAAAAGTTCCTCCTTTTTTGGAATGGTTTTATTATACACTATTTAGGGGGGAAATGCAAATTACTAATCTTTTGATGATAGTTTATTTTTGAATTCATCTCGTTCACTGATGATATTAATGCTTGTTAAGTCTATTTTTTGGTTTTCATATTTGGATTTTAAGTATTGGAGAAAATCTTGTTCTAATGGATTATTTTTTTGATAAGAGAAGTTGTTGTTTTTAAGAGCATATTCCATTTTAGTTCTTAAGTTTTTCCATTTGTTATAATAGAATGATTTTGTTTTGACCATAAAATTATTATTATCTTCAATGACAAAACCTTCGATATAGTTGTTTTTGTATTTATAGTCTGGAGAGGTTATTTTATCATAAATTTGGGTAAAAGTTTCGTAGTTATTAGCAGTATAAACTAATTCTTTTAAGGTAATTTTATGTTTTTTGGAAAATGTTTGTAATTCAGAATAAGGAATTTTAGAAAAATCGGGAGAATTAGATATCATGTCTAAGAGGATAATACTTGGTTTAGGATAAGAGATAATATGAGGGTCATTTACGGGGTCAATTACTTCAAAGACAATAGTAACATTAGTCGTTGTTATTTTAGTTTTTAGCGCGTTAATTTGATTGGTAGTGAAAGTTTGGTAAAAAATATTTTTGAAGTATTCGACGTAGGGACCAATGTTAGTACTTTTAGTAGCAAAGAATAATTCGTTATCGTTTACAGATAATATTCCTAGAAAACCATTATATTTTAAATAGAATTGGACAGGAAAGTTGAGAGTATCAGCAAGTTTTTCAAGTTTAGTTTCTTCTCTTTCGTTAATTTTGAAAAATTTATTGTAACTCCTAGCAAGAATTTGGTAATTTTCGGTGTCGATAAAAAGACCTCGAGCTTCTGTTGTTATATCATTCCAGATTTTGTGATAAAAAGCTTCTTTAGTAAAGTTGAAAGATGAGATGTTATTCTCTAAAGGGCGTTCAAAGATATATTTATTATTTCTTAAGTTAGCAAGAAGATTATAGACGTTAGTTTCGGCGATTAAATTGGGG
>CANOGG010000108.1 GCA_947565485.1 uncultured Mycoplasma sp.
ATATCAAAATACCACAGGTTATCGAATCGAATTTTTTGGTGATGAAATTGATAGTATATCGACGTTTGACCCGATAACAGGTGTTACGATAGCTAATAAAAAGACGATTACAATTTCGCCAGCTTCCCACTTTGTGACGAGTCCGGAGAAAATGCAGGAAGCGATTAAGAGAATTGAGACGGAATTAAAGGAAAGATTAGAAGAACTTAAGAGTGAGAATAAACTTTTGGAGGAACAAAGGCTTCGTGAGAGAACAAATTATGATTTAGAAATGCTAAAAGAGACAGGTTTTTGTAATGGAGTTGAAAATTATTCAAGGCATTTAGCGCTTAGAGGACCTGGTGAGACGCCTACTTGTTTGATTGACTTTTTTCCTGATGACTTTTTGTTGGTTGTTGATGAGTCGCATGTGACATTGCCCCAGGTTCGAGGAATGTATAATGGTGATAGAATGCGGAAACAAACACTTGTTGATTTTGGTTTTAGACTTCCTAGTGCGCTTGATAATAGGCCACTTAATTTTGCAGAGTTTGAGACGAAAGTGAATCAAGCAATATATGTATCAGCAACACCAGGAGATTATGAACTCGAACATACCAATAATCAGTTTGTAGAACAAATTATTAGACCAACAGGGCTTTTAGACCCGACTATTGAAATTAAGCCTAGTGAAGGTCAAATTGATGATATTATTAGTGAAATTAGAAAAAGAATTGAACTTAATGAGAGAGTCTTAATTACAACACTTACAATTAGAATGAGTGAAGAGTTAACTAATTATTTGAAAGAGATGGGTATTAAAGTTGCTTATTTACACAGTGAGATTAAGACTTTAGAACGGCTTAAAATTATTCGGGAGCTAAGACTTGGAGTATATGATTGTATTGTGGGAATAAACCTTTTAAGAGAGGGGTTAGATATACCTGAGGTTAGTTTAATTTGTATTTTAGATGCGGATAAGCAAGGTTTCTTAAGAAGTGAGAGAAGTTTAATTCAAACGATTGGACGGGCAGCAAGAAATGCTAGTGGACATGTTATTATGTATGCTGATAATGTGAGTGAGGCAATGGATAAAGCTATCAAAGAGACAAAGAGAAGAAGAGAAGTCCAGGAGAAGTTTAATTTAGAGCATAATATTACGCCAAGAACAATTTCTAAAGAGATTAAAGAAGTTATTTCAAATGAAGTTGAGAAAAAGGCAGAAAAACCGAAGATGAGTAAACAGGAAAGAGAAAGTATTATCATGACACTAGAGGAAGAAATGAAAGAAGCAGCAAAGAATTTAGATTTTGAAAGAGCTATGGAACTTCGTGATATCTTGTTTGAGATGAAAAAATAAATATATAAACCCCGTTTCGAAACGAGGTTTTTTAAATGTGTAAGTAAAAAGACCATTATGGTCTTAAAGTTTTACTACTATTTAAAGAGATGTTAGGATATGTGATTTGATCAATTGTCAGAAGATTTTTATCATCATATCTATTGCCATTTTCTGTAAATTGATAATCACTGTAAGTTACGTATTCAGGCCATCTATAATATAGGCTATTATGCATTCTATTAGTTGGGTCTTCTGCAAAATTAGCTAAACAGTCAATTATCGCTTGCCAGCTGGCATAATTTTCAAAAGTAGTTGAGTCTAATTCTAGGTATTCTTTAGATGTCATATCATATTGAGGATTAGTAATAACTTCAATAAGGGTATTACCAAAAAACTCATTATTATGAAGTAGTCTATTTAGAGCAACTGTTGTTAAAGCATAAGCTTCTTCATAAATATCTAGTATATTATCTCCACAGATTCTTCTTACAAATAAGTTAAGAAAATCTTCATAAGAAATATCATAGGCTTCTAAAATATTCTCTAGTGCAACATCAGAACGTCCTGTTTTAGGAAAATACGTAAAAGCATATTCTGATAATGGTTTGGTAAATGAACAGTTTCATCATAAATATGTTCTCTTTCGTTTAGATTATCCGTGGTATAGATGGCAGCAGTTTCTTCTTGTTCTCCATTTTTGTTCATTTTAGAACAGCTAGATAAAGTAACAGTTAAAACTGAGGCTATACATAGTGAAGTTAGTCTTCTTAAATTAAATTTTTTCATTAAATTTTTTCCCCCTTTGTTTGATGATTATGATTATAGCATAGGTAAGTTGAGAAGTCAAATTTTAGTTTTTGGCCCTATTTTTTGACATTTAACGGTGATTATGCTATAATAGGTGGCGAAATTAAGGAGGAATATTAATGTATTTTATGAGTGCTTTAAACCTTTTTAATAAGGAATTAAGAATTTTAAATGAAAAAGAACTAACTGCAAATTATACAGAACAAGAGTTAAAAAGTGCCTATCGAAGATTAGCTAAAAAATATCATTCAGATAACTATCCAAATTTATCAGAGAGTGAAAAGAAGAGATATGAGGAAAAATTTAAGGAAGTAAACAATGCGCATGAAGCATTAAAAAAACATTTAACGAATAACGTTGATAGTCATTCTTATAATAATTATGATGAAAATTTTGAAAACCTAAAAAAAGAATATATTAGAAAAATGAAATTTTTTAATAATGCTACTTCTGATGATGAGACAAGAAAAGCTCATAATGATATAGTTATTTTGATGGCGATATCTGAAGAAGCAATTAAAAAAGCTGTTTCAAAAAAGCAACTTGAAGAAATTTATAAAACGTTTTTAGATGGAATTAAAAAAGTTTATGATAGGTTAAAGAAAAAATATTTTGAAGATAATTTAATTGAAGAAAATATGGTTTTTTATGAGACGCTTAATTATAATTGTAATTTAGATAATTTTTATAATCAGTTAAAAAAAATGAGACAAAAATATAGTCCTTTAGTAAAGATTGAAAAGGAAGCTCTAGTTTATGAGGTATGGGCTGGTTATGAGAGACTTAAAGTGTTAGTAGATGTGGGTGTTAAGAATGCTAAAATAAATGCAAAAAGAGATAATAGTGATATTAATAAAATAATTGAGGAAATGCATAAAGAAATTAAGGAAGTATTTGAATTATATTATAAAACTAAAGAAAAAATTAATAGTTTAAAGAATGAGATTAATTCTATTCCGATTAAACAGGAGTTAGAAAAAATTGAACAAGATTTTAATAAGGGATTCTCTTTTTCAGAAATTGAGAGAAGATTAACAGAACTAGAGATAAGAATGGTATTTCAGGAGAGATTAGAAAAACAAAAAAGCGAGATGAATATAATATATGCTAGAGTTTTAGCTAAAGCTAATAGCAAAATAGAAGCTACTAGGAAAGAGTCACATTTAGAATTTGATTACATTAATGATTGTCTTATTAAAGTAGGCAATATATTTATTCAAGCTCGAAAACAATTAGTAGATGTAGAAATTATAAGTAAACTGGGAGATTTAACTTTCCATAATTTGGAGATAGATAGGAATATTTTGACATTTGTAGAGCGTGCACTTGAAAAAGGGCAAAAAGCTAAAGAAGAAAAGCAAAATGAAAATATTTTATTCGTTAAAGAGGGTAATTTTAAGTATTATGATGAAGAAAACTATATTCATATGATAGTTGGTGAAAAAGATGGTAAGTATGAAATGGTTAGATATCAGTCTCGGGTTGGTATTATGTATAATTATGTTACTAAAGAGGAATTAGAACGTGATTTTGTGCCATTAGATAAATATTTGAATAAAGGATATGAACTTGGAACTTGGAAAAGCATATGGGACATTAACGAATATTATCTATATAAATTTGGAATTAGAGGTACTGGTATAATATATGTTAGTGAGAATACAACTAATTCCATGATGCAAGTTAAAGTATCAAAATTTGCACCTAATCATATTATTGATACTAAACCAATTACCAATCGTGAAATATCGAAATGGCAAAATCCTGAATATTTAAAAGAACAACTTATTAGAACGATTAATGAGGAAATAAAGAAACGAGAAGAGTTGTATAATAATAGAACAAGATAAATAAGAGTTTAGAGTAAAGCATCACATAAGTGGATGCTTTTTTCTTGCTTATTAGAGTGTTTTATGATAAATTATTCACAGGTGAGTCTATGAAAAAAAGAACAATTATTATTTTAAGCATTATTACTTCTTTTTGTCTTTATTGTGAGAGAATATTAGTAGCAATGGCAAAGACTTATAAAAGGGTAAAGGCTTTTAAATTATCAGGTTTAACGAAATTTACTTATGCTAATAATGATTTTTTACTTTATTTGTTGATTGCGGGAGCGTTGATTATTTTTTATACGAAGTTTAAAGATATAAAAAGAAAAAAGGGATATAATATCTTGGCTTTTATTTTTACTCTTTTTCTAGTTTTAGGCTTTAGTTATAGTGTAGTGGGAAGTTCGGCTTTAGTTACGGGTAGTCCTTTACTGGTTATTATTTCTATTATAAGATTTGTGGTTTATTATAAGTTTTTAGCAGTACTCTTAAATGTTATTGCTGAAAAATTAAAAGATATTAATTGGCATAAGAAAAAGATACCAGAAAAGTTAAAGAAATTAGAAAATATATATGAAAAACATCCGATAAAAATGACTATTATAATAATACTTGTGGCATGGTTACCATATATCATAAGTTTTTATCCAGCAATATTATCACCAGACCCATCTAATCAGATTAAACAGTACTTTGGTTTTAGAACGTTATATGCGGAGGCAGTAAATTTAGTAGACCCTAATGTTTTAATTACCAATCATCATCCGGTTTTTCATACGTTTATCTTAGGGGGTTTTGCGAAAATTGGGGCTAATCTCGGAAGCATAAATTTGGGAATATTTCTCTTTACTGTTTTTCAATTATTTATTGTAATAAGCGCTATTCTTTATACTTTGTTATATTTAAAAAAGCTTAAAGTTCCTTTTATTTACCGGTTTAGTATATTAGTTATATTTGCTTTAGTGCCAGTCTTTCCTCTTTATGCTCTTAGTAGTGTTAAAGATACGATGTTTGGGGCTTTATTAGTCTTTTTAGTAATAGAGTTTCATAAGCTTATAACTAATAAAAATTATAGTATTAAAGAATATTTAGTTTTGAGTTTACTGCTACTAATTATGATGTTAGTACGGAATAATGGAATATATATTATTTTATTTAGTGTTATAAGTTTGATATTTATGTTAAAAGAGAAGAGAAGAGCACTTATACTAGTCCTTTTAAGTAGTGTTTTAGTTTACCAAGCACATAATAAGATTTTATTACCAGCGATGCATATATC
>CANOGG010000109.1 GCA_947565485.1 uncultured Mycoplasma sp.
TTGTTTATTTTGTCCAGTGTTTATCTAGGCTAAATTAAAAGTGTCCGGTGGTGAGGTAAATGAAGTGGTACTTTGGTATCAAGTGTCTTTTTGGCGTCGCTTGATACTTCTTGGTAAGCTTTGTATAGAGAGTTGGATTTGGGACTTAGACTTAAATAGACGACTAGTTGAGCTAAATTGACGTTACATTCAGGCATTCCAATATAGTGACAGGCATCATAAGTGGCAGTTGCTTGGACTAAGGCACTAGGATTGGCAAGACCGACATCTTCGGAAGAAAAACGAATGAGGCGGCGAGCAATATATAAATGATTCTCGCCAGCTTCTAGCATACGCGCTAGATAGTAGAGAGCAGCATCTGGGTCACTGTTACGCATTGATTTATGAAGAGCAGATATTAAGTTATAGTGTTCTTCGCCTGATTTATCATAAATAAACATTTTACTTTGGAGAGAATTTTCTAAAATATTCGGGGTGATTACCCTTTTATTCTTTTTTAGAGGAGTCATGTTTATAACGTTTTCTAAAGTACTTAAAGCAATACGGGCATCGCCTCCTGCGTGATTGGAGATTATATTTAGACAGGAGTCATTTATTTCGATGTTGCTATATTCCGTGATGGTAGTTAAGGTTCTTTTTAGTATATTTAGAATATTTTCAGGAGTGAGACTTTTTAAAACATAGACTTTGGTGCGAGATAAAAGAGCAGAATTGACTTCAAAAGATGGGTTTTCAGTCGTAGCACCAATTAAGATAATATTACCATTTTCGACGTGGGGTAAAAAAGCATCTTGTTGGCTTTTATTGAAACGATGGATTTCATCAACGAAGCAAATAGTCTTTTTGCCACTAGCACGGTTAAATTTTGCTATTTCAATGATTTCTTTGATATCACTAACACCACTTGTAACTGCGGATAGTTCATGGAAAGCAGAATTGGTAGATGAGGCAATAATTTTGGCAAGAGTAGTCTTTCCGACGCCTGGGGGACCCCAAAAAATCATCGAAGTTATGAGGTCACTCTCGAGCATTTTCCGAATTGGGGAATTAGGCCCGACGATTTCTTCTTGACCATAAAAGGTATCAAGGTTATGGGGTCGCATTTTTTCAGCGAGAGGAATAAATTCAAAGTTTTTTTCAGGATTGTCAAATAAATTCATTTTTAGGGTCCTCCTTTTTTGGTTTTATTAATTATATCATGAAAAAGACCAAACATTAAGAGCTTGGTCAAAATTTAGTTATCTTTTTTCAAGGTTCTTTTTAAAGTTAAGGTTGGAAAATTATATGGAGTACAGGTCTCTTTTAAGGGCGCGTTTAATAAACAATTTTTGGCCTTTTCATCGTCATTATCAATTAAACCACAGAAAATATCGTGTTGTTCTTTGTTCCAGCTTTTTACTTCATAAATAGCTTCGTCAGTTTCATATGTAGTGAGGTAAAAAGTATTTTCTTCACATGGTGCTTGTTCAAATTTAGCATTTTTATAATAATAGGTTATGCCATCAATAATATAAAAATATTTTGCTCTGGAAGTATTAGCGTCGATTATTTCAGGGATGATAGTAACAGAAGATGGAAATGTTTTTAATAATTTTTCTTCATAATTATAAATAAAAGTATTTTCTTCATCTTGTAAGACCATAATATCATCAAAAAAAGTAATATTTTTAAATTGATGATTACTAACAAATTCAACTTTACTAGAATTATAACGATTTTCCCTTTTTGCTAATTCATAAATTCCTTTATCTTTTTGGAGGGCAAAATAATGAGCTTTAGGGCCATATATTGAATCAGTTTTGGTGGTATTAATTTCGATATCTTTATATTCTAAAGGAATGATAAATTCACTTTGAAGTATGAGACCTTTTTTATCCTCTTTTTCAGCCAAAAAGTAATAAGAAAGAGGTGAAATTTTAGAATATAGAGCGGGAATGATTTTAAAAGAATTATATTTAATAATCAAACCAAATAAATTATTTTTTTCATAGACTATACCACGTTCATGATTTTGGATAACGCGGCAATTGGTAACTAATTCTTCACTCGGAGAATAAGGAGTTATTTGAACAAGGTCACAGTATTCGTTATCCTCAGGATATAAAGCATAAATATCCCAACCTAAATATTGAATTTTATGATACGAAGGATTAATTAATTGACTGGAATTTCCACGAAAAAGAAACAATCCTTGTTTTTGATTTAACTCTAAATATACTCTGCCGTAATGATTTTTTAAATAAATATCATCATATAGGGGTTCTAAAAGAGTAATTGTTTGAATTTTGGGAACATTATCTTGCGGTTTTTCATTTGTTTCAACCATGGTAAGACCTAATTTAGAATTTTTTTCGATTTGAAAAAAGAAGGAATTATAAAAATCATTATCGCTAGACCTAGTTAAATATTTAGTTTTAATATCGGTTTTTAATAATAATTTTTTAATATAAGTGTTATAAATATAAGTATCATCACCTTTTTTACAATAAATAATATTTTTATATTCTTCATCAACAGTTATATCATCAAATAGAGGACTTCTTTCTTCTTTTTTGTTTATATATTTAAAATATTTAGTTGAACCTTGCGTGAAAACTAGGATATTAGGCAGAACTTCGATATCATCGAATTCAAATGCAGTTTCTAAGTTATATATCTTATCATAATCATTAAAATAAAACAGGGCCTTTTTGCCATTTTGAATTAAAACTAAATAATCATTATAGCTTTCAAAAAGTATTTCAACATCATCTAAGGCTAAAGCAAACATATTAGAAATATTTCGACATTCATACTCATTAAACAAATGAATTTTGCCATCAAGAGGAGATTTTAAGGCCGAAAAATGATAATTACTAAATTTTTTTATTACTTCCCAACCATCGACAATCATTCTTTCTTCTTTAGCATCATATATTCTAATTAATTCAAGCTCATTAGCATTATCAGGAGATTTTACTTTTTTTATTTGATAGTAAAACTTACTTTTGGAATTATATTTGGTTTCGTAATTATCCATCACTCCGATTATTTCATTTGTTTTAACATTTAGAAGCCCTGACTTACCAGTGACAGAATTTATTAAGGCAATATTATTAATCATAATGCCAATATTATAGATATTTTTTTCTTGTACGACAGTCGTTGTTTTTTTCATATTATTTCCTTCTTTCTTTAATGAGGCTTAAGTTATATTCTTTGTTTAAATGAATTAATTTATCAACATTAACATGGACTACTTTGCCGCCAGGTGGTTTAATAGAAGCTGAACTAAAAACTAACCAAAGAACATCTAACTCTTTATATGGCATAGGAGCTATACCATCAGTAAAAATTATTTTATTATCAGCATCTTCTGAAAAAGCTTCGATAGCAGCATTAAAATTAGTGCCACCACGGCCAATAAATTCAAAATCATTAATATCTTGGAGGTTCTTAATTTCTTTAAAGCCATAAAAGATTGTGTCAAAGCATCCGACTTTAATTTTAGAGAAATTCCAGATATTTTTACACTCGCGTAAGAAAGCTCTTAATAGTTCATCTTCAATGGAGCCACTAGTATCTAAGACAATCTCGGTGGTATATTTTATAAGTTCAGAACTTTCTTCAAGAGATGATAAAATTATACCATCTTCAACATAAGCATTTTGATAGGTCCAATCATATTCGACATTTTCTGTTGGTCTTTTTAGAATTAAAGGCCAATTTATAAGAGGATAGCTAGCTCCAATATCATCAAATTTAATTTTTTGTTCATTAGTAGTATTACCGGCAGCACTTAAATCAGGATTGTTATTAAAATCGTCACTATTTTCTAAGCTGGACTTAATTTTTTCTAATATAGTTTTTTCTTCCTCTAAAGTTTTCTTTTTTAAAACTTCTTTTTCGCCCATCTCTTCAAATACTTTGCTTATTTTTTTTAGTTGTTCTTTTTTAGTTTTGTTGAAGTTTGGTTCGTTCCAAAATTGATGGGTATCATGACCAACATCGTTTTTTTTGGTGGGGCCGGTTTTGCCATTATTCTCTTCTTTCTGGTTTTTTTTCTGTTCTTTTAAAAGAATATCATATACTTCTTCAGCATTATATTTAATGGCCCAAGGTAAGTCTACAGTCCCAGCTATTTGTTCTAAGTCATCTTGTTTTAAAAAAGCATTAATAACGGCATCGGTGGCAATATTCCATAATCTCTGGTTCTTATCTTGGCCACGAGTTAGATGGTCAAATGCGACATGACATATTTCATGAGCAAAAGCAAAAGTAAGCTCTGATTCGTTTAAAGGTTCAATAAAATCAGGATGATAATAAATTCCTGTTCCATTTGTTCCTATTGCAGGTGCTCCCTTGTCATTAAGACAATTTTTAGTTTCGACATAATCAAGGATTTCCATGATACTGCCAAAAAAGGGATATTTTTTTAAGATATTTTTTTTAATTTTAGTAATATTCATAAGTTTACTCCTAGATAAAAGCGACAAGGCTTAATATTTCATTAGCTAATGGTTTATGCTCTAAATCAGAGACGGTTACGACGATACCACAATTTTTAGGTAGTTCAAAAGTGCTTATTTTACGATACTTTAAGATTTCAATAAATTTTAATTGGTCGTTTAAAGGGATGCCATTCAAATTATTTATGAGAAGAATAGATGGTTTTAGCGCACATTTTTGAGTTAGAGTATAATACCATTTAGGTGCTATAAATTCTAATCCATCATAGTGACCATTTAACTCGGAAATATCACAGTCATTATTTAGAATGACAATATTATCTTCTCTGGGTGGGATAATGTCTTTAATAACTAAAGGATAGACACCAAAAAAAGGATGGATTTCGAGAGTTTCTAATAAAGAATTTTTCATTATTTTTTTCTCCATATTAATCCTGCGGCACGAATATCTTCTAAGATTTGGATTCTATTAGGGTTGCCTTGGGTCCAAAAGTCATCGAATAAAGTTAAAATTTCTAAGCCCATTTTCTTGATAAATTCGCGAATAGCAAAAACATTTTCTTCATCAACAACTGAAAGAGCGGCGGCGGTTGCATAACTCTTGGCTGTATCTATTTGGTAGTCTTTTTCGGTATAATTACCATCAATGACTTCTTTTAAGCTAATAATATTAGAATTACAGAAAGCAACAAAATCTTTAGTGATAGCCTCTCCTACTAAAGAACGGAGCATTTCAGGATTTCCTGTTTTATAAAGCAAGAGAGATGCC
>CANOGG010000110.1 GCA_947565485.1 uncultured Mycoplasma sp.
TACTAGGTTGGGTTCCCACCAACTATATATTAAACGCCGAACTGGCGCACCCTCTGCTTCAATTATAGTGAACAATTCTAGAAAAGCCAAGAAAATTGTTCAGTTGAGTGAACGATTTCAAAAAAAATCAAAAATTGTTCAGTTGCTACTCTCTCAAATTAACACCATAACTCCCTCCAACCGAGTCTCTAAATATTCCTAAATGAGGCGGAACAAAAGTAAACACTCCAAACATCAACATAAACATCAACAACACTATATAGCTTAACTTTGTATGACTTTCTTTTATTCTTTTATAAGCATAAACTTGCCCTATTAAAACACCCACAAAAAAACTTCCTATATCTAAAAAAGCTATATTCTTACCTATTACTCCCGAATACGTATAAAAAAACACAACTATAAAAGCCATCACTAGTAAAATCCCTTTAACTTTAGCCCCTAAATAACTAGGATAATCTTTTCTAAAATAAAACATTCCTAAAACACCTATCACAACCATCGGAAAAAAGACCAACTTTAAATGTTCCCAAACACTTTCATTAACCGGACTAAAAACCCCTACCAGCCAATTTTTATTACTCCATTCATAAGTAAAATGTAATAACACTCCCATAATAAAAACAAAAATTGTACCTATTATCTCAAAATTTAAAATCGATAACTTCTTAAGTTTCAAACAAAACACCTCTAATAATATGCCAAAAAAACAAGAAAAAAGACATTTATATTTCAAAAATCTAACAACAAATTTATTACGCTACACCGTAAATTTTTGCCAAAAATAACATTTTATTACGCTACACCGTAATTTTTTTATTCACTAAAAAATCTAGACCTTAATCTAGACTTTAATATTTTCCGGTTTCAAAGTAAGTGAAACTTTCTTCTTATCTTTATCAATCTTTAAAACATAACACTTAATTATATCGCCTACATTTAAAACTTCACTCGGATGCTTTATATAATCATTACTAATCTCGGAAATATGTATTAACCCGTCATTCTTAAGTCCAATATCCACAAACGCTCCAAAATCAATAACATTTCTAACTGTCCCTTGAAGTTCCATTCCCACACTCAAATCATCAAGTGTCAATATATCACTCTTTAACACCGGTGCCGCTATACTATCTCTTGGGTCCCTATATGGTGCAATAAACGACTTAATAATATCCTCTATTGTATAGACATCACTTCCCACTTCTAAAGCCAACTTCTCATAATCTACATTATTGAATTCTTTACTTATCTTCTCCGTCCCAATATCCTCTAAAGTAAGATTATATTTTTCCAATATATCTAATGCAACCTTATAACTCTCTGGATGTATCGCCGTTTTATCTAAAATATTCTCTCCTTCTGGTATTCGCATAAACCCAATCGCCTGCTCATAAACTTTCTCACTAAACACTTTGGTAAGTTCACATCTCTCTTTAATCTTACCCACTTTTTTCTTATACTCCATCAACTTATCAATCATTCTCTTATTCATTCCGGAAATATAATTTAAAAGTTCTCTTGAAGCTGTATTAACATTTACTCCTACACTGTTAACCGCACTTGACACCACAAACGTTAACTCTTCGTCCAACTTCTTTGGTGCCACATCATGTTGATACATTCCAACACCTATCGCTTTTGGCTCAATCTTAACTAACTCACTAAGTGGGTCAATAAGTCTTCTTGCTATACTAACCGCACTCCTCTCCTCAACATGTAAAGTCGGAAACTCTTCTTGTGCAAGTTTACTTGCTGAATAGACACTTGCCCCAGCCTCATTGACAATAATATACGCCACATCTCTTGATGCCTCTTTTATCGTACTTGCCACAAATGCTTCACTCTCTCTTGACGCAGTCCCATTTCCAATCGCAATAATATCTACTTTATACTTATCTATAAGTTCTAAAATCTTTTGCTTAGATTTCTCTACTTCATTCTTCGGCTCATGTGGATATATCACATCTATATGCTCCATCTCGCCGGTAGGGCTAATAACTGCAAGCTTACATCCTGTTCTAAATGCGGGGTCAAAACCTAACACAGTCTTACTCTTAATCGGCGGCTGCATTAACAAATTGCGCAAATTACTACTAAAATTAGCAATGGCACTAAGGCCTGCTTTCTCGGTTAGTTCAGCTCTTATCTCTCGCTCAATACTTGGCATAATAAGTCTCTTTAACGCATCTTTAATACTTGCCTCTAATAACCTTGTTGTCTCTTCATTATTCTTATGTATAAGCTTCTTCTTCAAAAAATCCACTAAATATTCCTCATTATACTGAATTGAAACAGATAATATCCCCTCTTTTTCACCTCTATTTATTGCCAAAACTCGATGCGGCTTCATAAACTTCACTGGCTCATTATAATCATAATACATCTCATAAACTTTCTCTGGGTCCTCGGCCTTTTTCTTCATACTACTCTTCATATTCCCAAACTTATATGTATTCTCTCTTATATACTTTCTAAAGTTCGCATTATCACTTATATCTTCCGCCACAATAAAACAAGCCTGCTCCAAAGCAAATTCTACACTCGTAACTTTCTCACTTAAGTATTTCTTCGCCTCTTCCCTAATATTTTTATTCTCTCGGAATATTTCTTTAGCAAGTGACTCAAGTCCCATCTTAATCGCCTCTGTCGCTTTCGTCTTTTTCTTCTCTTTAAATGGTCTATAAAGGTCCTCAACCTCTACTAACTTACTAGCCTTTCTTATCTCTTCCTCTAACTCTGGCGTTAACAACCCTTTCTCATCTATTAACCTAATAACGTCTTCTTTTCTCTTTAGTAAATTTACTTGATATGTATAAACTTCATTTATACTTCCAATCTGATTCTCATCTAATGACCCCGTCGCTTCTTTCCTATAACGTGCAATAAAAGGTATCGTTGCTCCTTCACTAAGTAAACTAAGCGTATTGTTAACTTGATACTCTTTTATTCCAAGCTCTAAAGTTATATTCTTTATTATTTCATCATTCATCATTCATCTTCTCCTCATATAATCTAAATATAACATAATTAGACTTTTTTTCCAACACATTTTTATAGCTTAAAGTAAAAAGATATGTTATAATTAAAACATCCAAAAAAGGGATTAAAAACTTCACACCACTTAAGAGGATATTTTAAACCTCACCCCTCTTAAAGAATTACTTTCTAAAAATAGAAAAACATTTTAATTCCCTGAAATTAAAATTTCTAAATATATGATAATGACGCCTATATTCTTTGTAATTAAGCTACTTGCATTATCTTTTTTTTATGCTATAATATATCACAAAAAAGGAGCCAAGACTATGACTATCACAAATAACATCTTAATATATGAATTAATAAAATTTACTTACAACATTAATAACGAACCTAAAATCGAAATGTTTCGCCTCAAAAATGCTTTTAACAAACTCTTAGAAATAATCGAAGAAAACAATCACTTCTACTTAACCATAAATTTTGATAAAGTTTTAATTAATTTTCTTGATACTTATAACCAATATTTCACTAAGAGTGTTGATAACTCTCTTCTTATCATCAAAGACTTTGACTTTAATTCCCTCGAAGAAGATATTTTATCCCATCACACTCTAACCCCTATTGATAAAAAAATAAGCGAATACATTCACTCTATGGATATTTACAAAACTCTAAACATCAAAGTAAAACTAAGTACCATCCAAGAATACTTAAAACTCAATTTAGAACTCTTAAGACTCTACCAAACTCTTGCCTGGAATGAATTTAATAACCAAGATAACAGCGAGTCTATATCTGCCATTGCCAGTTTAAAAGGTACTATCACCAGCAAATTCGACCACATAGACAATAAAACCCAAGCCAAATTAAAAGCGAGTCTTAACTCTTATAACTTTCTCTACAGTAAAGACTTAGAAGACCCCCAATCATTTGAACCATGGAATATAATTCTTTTTGCCAAAGCTAGCACCAAAACTGAAAACTTATGGAAAGCTCTTGGTTACTACTACATCGAATATCTAAATGATACTACTGTTGGTAATAGTCCTTTAGAACTTGAAACAAGCACCATCGATACCACTAACCATGACGAACTAAATTGTGATGTCGACCTATTTTTAATATACTATACTACTCTCTTAGATAAATACTTAAAAAATATTACTGATAAAACCACTAAAGAAAATCTTCTCATCAAAAAATATTTACTCTTATCTCTTCCTGAAACTGAAAAATTATCCAATTACTATCTTGAAAATGCTACTCTAGACAACTTTGAAATTGACACTACTCCAAGTTGGATAACCAATCAAGATTTTGAAACATTCTTATCTAATGCTTTTGAATGCGTTCTCTCCCTAGATTATACTGATACTGAAATTGAAAATAAACAATATCTCGAAGCTAAAATCATCACTAATGCTCTATTTATTAAATCATACTTAGACTTATCTATCAATGAAAACAACAAAAATCAAATCAAAAAACTAATAACTACCTCTAAATTCTATCATAATCCCAATTATAAAATTGCAACTAATCTTATAGATGATATTATCTTTAATCAAAATGAAGAATTAAAAAAATAAAAAATATTGCAACTAAGAGTGCAATATGGTAAAATCAAATTAGTAGAGCATTAGGGAACATAATGCCTGCTATTTACTTATAGAGACATCAGTCTTGCCATTAATGTTTATAACTATAATGGTAGGGGCTGGTGCCTTTTTATTACATAAGCTTCTCAGCTTACTTTTTATGAAAGTTATCATTTCTTCTAACTTCACTAATAAATCACCTTTCCTTCCTGTATCCAAAACCCCACTAAATAGAGTAAAGGAGGATAGGAAAACATGGACTAGCAAACACACTGCCCTAACACTCAAGTAAATATTCTAAAAGAAAAATCTAAAAAAGTAAAGAAAAAGAGTTCGACAAATTTCGACAAATCCAAATTACTTATTTCATTTCTTATCAAAATACATTGGCTCATCAACCCGTCCCAACAAATAATCCGCACTCACTCCATACTTTTCACATATCGCATACAAAAAAGAAGTTGAAATCAAATTTCTTCCCTTTTCATAAAAAGCTATAGTTGAAAAAGTGGTATTCAAAAATGTTGCTAATTTAACTTGAGTTAATTTCTGAGATTTTCTAAACTTTTTTAATACTTCTCCTGCTTTTATTTCATCAACCATTTTATAC
>CANOGG010000111.1 GCA_947565485.1 uncultured Mycoplasma sp.
CCTGGACACAATAAACTTGGTGAATTATTTGTTATCAATCTTATATACGCTCCAAAATATGTACTATCTGAGGCAACTCCCCCACTTCCATTAAGCTCTGTTTTACTTGTACTTGGTTGCCTATCATTACAAAAACCAGAATTTACTTCTATCTTTCCAGAATAGTTAGTATTTGTTTTGAGAGTTGCATTATACCATCCATATAAAGTTTTCTTATCTGTTGAATTTTCATCACCAAGAATAGTAGAATTTGTTCCTGTTCCATGAACTTGCCCTGTTGTATATTTAAAACCAAGATACTTATTATCATTTGCATTATCACTATTTCCAGCATTAAAAGTATTTATTCCAATATGTGTCCCATCTCCAGTAGTTGCTGGTGCAATTGTTTTACTATCACTCAATCCTACATAAATCATTCTGAGTGAACCATTAGAGTTATTTCTAATTATATGCCACCAGATATATTTAGAGCCATCTTTACCAAACACTACCCAATTATAAACATCATTTCCTCTAAAATATTTAATAGTTTGTGAACCACCAGAATAATCTCCATTTGTCCACGTATAAAGTCCATCTCCATCAACTTTGCTAAAATCAGGTGTGCCACTCTGTTTATTAATAGAATAATTTAATAATGTTGAAGAAGTTGTTCCTGCTGGAATTGGAGTACCAGATGGTTTAGTTTGTTGAGTAATCGTCGTTGTTGAACAATTTCCTGATGCATCACATGCTTTTACATCAAATGTGTAATTTGTATCAGCAGTAAGTCCTGTAACTGAATGTAAACAATAAGTTTTATTAACACAATCTGCTTCTCCCCAATCATCTGAGGTACTAAGCTTAAAATAATATCCAGCAATACCAGAATTATCTGAAGCTGTTATATATAAAGTCATACTTGTTTTTTTTATATTTCGAGTCTCATGTATTTTTATTACTGGTACTTCTGTATCTTTTATCTTATCAAAATATAAGTAACATTTTGTTCCTGCCGTGGTTAACTTAGAAAAACTTACTTCGCCATTTTCATATGTAATTTTAATATTTGTATCAGTGACTCCTTTTATTTCACATCTTGTTTTGGTTATATCTTCATTTAATGTATAACCAGTGGTTGGTATCTTCCCATCACTTGACTGTTTATAATTATCATCTTCATCTTCTAAGTAAACTGAGACTAAATTTAAGTCCGCTTGCTTATAGTTAACTGTACCTTTAGCTATACTTATACTTTTTGTATTTCTGTATTTTGCTAAGCTTACACTGAATATTAAAACTACTAATGCCAATACTATAAATGTAATTACCATTATTATTTTTTTCTTATCATTTTTCTTTAATGTCTCAATATTCATAATGGATATTCCTGATGTTCTACTTCATTTATCAAGACATGTAAAAAAATATCTGTCTTTCGACCAATTTCCAAACTCTCTAACATGTTTTTTAATCTTTCCTCTCTTTCATTTTCAATAAATTAGAAATTTCTACTTTACACTTCTATTATAATTTGTCTTAATATTAAAGTCAATATATTTTTAAGTAAATAACTTAAAAATACTAAGCGATATATGTATGTTAATTTATCTTGGTTTCTTGCATAATAAAACTGAAAGATAAGAAAATTAGGAGGAAAAATGAAAAAAGAAATGAGTATAAGCGCCGAAAAATTAGAGATTTTAGAATTAGTGTCTAAAAATATCAATTTTTATCGCTATCACTGTAATAACACTAAAATAATGAATGAGAAAGGGATAGCAACAGTCGAAAAACTTGCTGAAGAATCAGGAACGAGTCCCAATATGGTTTATAATTTAACGGCTAAAAATGTTAGACAAGGAGTATCTTTAGAGTTACTAGACAAAATAGCTCGTGCTCTTGATATAAGTATTTATTGTTTATTCTTAAAAGAACCAAATTTCAATCCTGAAAAATATGGCGAAAAATAAACTACCTAAAATAAAATTCTAGCATAACTTATTTAATTTATTATAAAAAAGTCTTATAATATTATAGGGTTAATCTATTATATAGGTATTTCTTTAAAGAGACTCCGTATACTGCTTCTGGTACTGTCGTGTTCTATGTGAATTCGGGTGGCTACCTGAACAACAACAACGTGAACTGGACTGATCCTGGTGTGCGCCCAATATTCCTTTAAACTCCAAACTAATGATTAAGGTTATTAGTTAAAAGCATTGGAATACAAGATTGACCCTTAGAATATATTTCTTAAACACATAGTACTGATGTCTTATCTCTTTAGAAGATATTACTACCACAGTACTTTTTTATTTACCACAAAAAAGGAACAAAGTCTTAAACTCCATTCCAAAGCTTGCAATTATTTTTTTCTGCCTACCCATAAGATGCGAAAAAGCCAGATAAGTAGATATTGCATTATAATTTTATGTGATATTTTTCTATGTTCCTAGTACCACGTAAGGATTATTCGCTAAACCGGTTCCGCCATCTTCAAAGAGAGTGTCAGATTTTAAATTTATTACTGGTCTCACACCATTAGTGCTAGGAACTTCGCACCAGTACAAGGAACCATACGAACACACAGAAAACAAGTACGCAATGCTATTAGCAAAATATGGGGACATAGTCCAATACTGGCTATTTGTATATAGGTACGAGCTTGTGTTTCCACTTCCGCCATATATCATACCGCTCAACTGCACTTCATCCGCAGTAATAAGGCCTACCGGCATCTTAAATATATCGCCAACATCTGTACACAACAAGCTTGGAGTTTTATTTGTTTGTAATCTATTTTGTGCAGCATAATATGTTGTTGTTCCTATTCCTGAACCACTATACGGTGTTCTATCATTACAGAAACCGGCATCTATATCTATATAACTGCCATAATTTGTTTTTAATTTTGTATTATACCAGCCATATAGCGTTGTTACATCTGACCCATTTTCATCGCCTAATATTGTTGAAGCTGTTCCTATTCCATTGACTTGACCACTCGTATACTTGAAACCTACATACATGTTATTATTATTTGTTAAATTAAATGCTTTTGTTCCTATCTGTGTTTCAGTTCCTGTTGTGGCTGGTGCACTCGTCTTTGAAGAATTTGTTCCTGCAAATATCATTCTGAGTGAACCATTACTATTGTTTCTAATAATTCGCCACCAAATATAGTTCGAACCATCTTTACCAAATACTACCCAATTGTTATCAACATTTCCTCTAAAATACTTTATTGGTTGACTTCCTCCAGAATAATCACCTTTTGTCCAAGTATATACTCCATTACCAGTTATTCCGACAAACATACTATCATCAGTTGGTGTTCCTCCAGCCATAACTTCATCAATTGTTATTCCTTTTACTTTATCAAAGTAAAAATAACATCTTGTCCCCGATTTTGTAACTTCTCCTACTTTTACCTCGCCATTCTCGTATGATATTTTAACGTTACTATCTATCTCACCACTAACTGTACATCTTGTTTTCGTATTATCTGTATTTAGAGTATAACCACTAGCTGGTATCTTCCCATCACTAACTTTATTATAACTACCATCTTCTGACTCCACATACACAACGAGCGTGTTTTCTTTAGTAATATCAATATTTTTCATATTCTGATGTTTTGCTATACCAGTTGCTAATATTCCAATACTTAAAACTCCTGCTATTACAACTCCACGAACAATTATCTTCCGAAAATTACCATGCTTTATTTTTTTCATTCTCATATTAAACCTCTATTATGCAGTAATACTTCACAATAAAAGCCATATAAAAACATACTTCCTTTACTATTCAATTTTATTACCTACTTTCTTAACAAATTTTAATTTACACGATGTATACTTCGTGTTATAAATATACCAAACATTTTATATATAGTCAATATTTTTATACGAAGTTTATAACGTTAAAATATATTTGGTATTATGAAATAATTAAGAAAGATGTAGAGGCGATAGAAAAATGTTTAAAAATTATAGATTATCAAAAGAGCCAAAAATTACTCAAGAAAAACTTGCAGAGAAAATTGATATTGAAGTTAGAACTTATCAAGAAATTGAATCGGGTAGGTCTATCCCACTTGCAACAACCTTTTCCAAAATTATTCTATCTTTAAACTTAAGTAATGAAGAAATAATGAAAGTTATCAAATATTATGCATCATTAGATAATAAAAAGGGAAAGAAGAGAAAAATATAAGATTTTAAAAATAAATTAGCTTAAAATTCTATTAAAAGACATAGAAGTTTAAGAAAAATATTAGGCAAAAAAAGCAGATTTTTTAAACACAAACCAAAATAAAGCAAACAAATAAAAACGCTGATATCTTTTCTCTTTAGAAGACATTTACAGTGTTTTTTTCATGTCAAATGATGTCTTATTTATATTTGCATTATTTATTAAAATTATAGTTAAGAAAGGATGGTTTAAATGACCAAAATTAATATTGTTAGTTTATTAAAAAAAGAGGGTCATACAAAATATTGGTTATGCAAGCAAATGAATTTAACTTCAAGAAATTTAAACAGAATAATTAGAGGCGAGACTAGTTCTATTTCTTTTAAATATATTGAAGAATTTTGTAAATACCTTAATTGTACTCCAGGTGAGTTGATTATTATCGAAAACTAAATATATGAAATAAATTTAATAAAGGAAGCAGAATATTAGCTAAAATGAGTGCTAGTTATATCCTGAAAAAAATAAACAATTTAGAAGAATTTAACAAAAGCTCATAAGAATAAAGCAAACAAATAAAAAAACGCTGATATCTTATCTCTTTAGAAGACAATTACAGTGTTTTTTTCATGTCGAATTATGTCGAACTCTTTTTCTTGACCTTAACTAATATATAATATAAAATATATCTCAAGCGTTAGGGCTTGGTGTATGCTAATCCATGTTTTCCTATCCTCCTTTACATTCACTTATGTGGGGTTTTGGAACAAAGGAAGGAAAGGTGAAATTAGTGAAGTTAAAAGCAATGATAACTTTCATAAAAAATAAGTTGAGAAGCTTATTCAATAAAAAGACATCAGCCCCTACCATTATAGTTGTAAACATTAATGGCAAGACTGATGTCACTTACAAAAATAAGTAGGCATTAAGTCCCTAACGCTCTACTAATTTGATTTTACCATAATTTTATA
>CANOGG010000112.1 GCA_947565485.1 uncultured Mycoplasma sp.
TGTAGCTGGAGGCGGTGGCGGTGCTAGCATGCTTACTAATTATGGTGGTGCTGGAGGCGGCCTTACTGGTGGAGTATCAGATAGATTTGCAGCAGTGGCAGGAACGCAGAACGGAGCAGCCAAAGGAGGTTCTTTTGGTAAAGGAGCTGATTCGACAGCTAATAATGGTGCAGATACTAAATGGGGTAGTTCTGGTGGAGGCGGCGGCTGGTATGGCGGCGGTGTTTCTGGTTGGGGAGCAGGAGCAGGTGGTTCAGGCTTTGTTTGGACGAAAGAAAGTGCGAAAAATGTTCCTAATGGCTATAGTGTGAAAACTGATTATTTTTTAAGAGATGCAGAGACGATTGCTGGAAATACGAAAATGCCTAATCATACTGGTACAAATTTGATGACAGGAAATGTGGGAGATGGTTTTGCTAGAATAACAGCAAATCCAGGAATTGTAGGAGATACTTTCCTTGATAATATCGTAGTAGATAATAATCCTAGTTTAGTAGAGTTTTATCCTTGGGAACTTAGTTATGACGTTAATTTAACAAAAGAATATGGCGAAGTGATGATTGAGGCAACGCCTAAAGATAGTAAAGCCAAAGTGTTTGGGACTGGTAAAATTAAATTAAAGCCTGGGCTTAATGAGCATAAAATAACGGTAACGACTGATGATGGAGCAAGTAAAGTGTATTCCATTAATATAACAAGAGAAGCATCAGATATAAGTATGCCAAATAATATTCTTTTGAAGAACCCTCAGAGTTATTTATGTGGTATTAGTGAAAATTATTGTAAGTATACTTTTGCAGAAGAGACAGATATCTATGATATTTTATTACCTTTTGAGACCCAACAGATAACTTTAGAAGCGATACTTAAGAGTGAATATCAAAGTGTGAAGTATTATACGAATGATGAAGTAGAGGGAAGTCAAAAAAGAGTAGAAGTTACTGGGGGTATTTATAATTTACATACAGGACTTAATATATTGGAAGTTGATGTTATGGCAGAAGATGGAGTTCATACTTCAACTTATGTATACCGAATAATGAAAGATGATGCGGGTAATAATAATTTACTTAAACTTGATGTTACAGATCCGATGGTAGAAATAAATTTTAGTCCTTATGTTTATGAATACTATTTTAATATAGATGCGTCTTATGATGTGATAGGGTTAGATGTTGAAGCACAGAATCCGGAGGCTAAGATTGAAATATTAGGAAATGAAAATTTGGGTCAAGGGATGAATGATATTAAAGTGGTAGTAACGGCGCCTAATGGAAATCAAAAGACTTATTTGTTACATGTCTTTAAAGAGAAGAGTACGAATACTTTCTTAAGTAGTTTGACAGTAGTTGATGATAAGAGTAATAATGTAGTTTTGACACCGATTTTTCAGAAAGTATTTACAGAATATACTGCGGTGGTTGGCCAGGATATAAAAAGTATTAGTATTAATGCAATACCAGAGGTAGGGACAGTAAATGGTAATGGAATTTATAATTTGGTTAGTGGGAAGAATGAGTTTCCAATTACAGTGACAAGTGAGTCGGGAGATACAACAGTATATAAAGTTATTATTATGAAAGAAAAGAATAGTAATAGTAATTTAGCTAATATTGAAATAGAGGGGTATACTTTAAGTCCAGAGTTTGATAAAGAGATAAAGAGTTATACCGTTAAAATTCCAAAGAGTGTTACTAGTTTAGAGCTTGAAATAACGCCAGAGGTAGAGACGACGACTTATACGATTAATGGGAATAAGACGCTTAATAGTATGAGTAATAAGATAGTGATTACAAGTATGGCGGAGGATAAGAGTTATCAAGTGTATGAGATAAATGTTTTGAAAGAGGAAGATACAAATAATTATTTACAGGAGATAAATTTGAGTACTGGAAGTTTAAATGAAACCTTTGATAAAGAGATACTTAGTTATACGATGGATGTTTTAGGTGATGTAACAAGTGTTACGATTACAGGAGTGCCAGAGGCAGCGACAGCGAGTGTTCTTGGAAATGGAACTTATGCTTTAGGACCAGGGGCGAATACGATACTTTTAAGAGTTACGAGTGAAGATAGAAGCGAGAGAGTCTATACGATAGTCGTTAATAGGGCACTGGATAGTGATGTTAGTTTAAAAGAAGTGACTAATTCGCTTGGAAGTACAGTTGTGAAAAATACGGATAGTTCAAAACCATTTGATTATCTTATAAATGTGCAATATCAGGTTAGTAATATCAATATTGGAGGTATTCCTAATTCGAAGAGTAGTGTTGTTAGTGGATCCGGAAATATTAGTTTAGTTCCAGGAGATAATGATGTTACGCTTAGAGTGACCGCGGAAGATGGAAGTTTTAAAGATTATGTCGTAAGAATTGTACGAGATAAGTCAAATAATGATGATTTAGATTATCTCTTTGTTAAAGAGGGAGGACTTGATCCACATTTTAGGGAGACAACACTCTTTTATGATGTGAAAGTGCCTAATGAGACGAATGTATTACATATTGAGGGAATAACTGAGGATAAGAATGCGACTTTGGAGATTACTGGTGGTGTAAGAGTAGATGCTAATAATTTTACTTATGATATAAGTGGGTTTGTGGTAGATACACCACAGTTTATAGAAGTAGTCGTAACAGCGGCGAATGGAGTAGATAAGAAGATTTATACGATAGCAGTAACAAAACAAAGAGAAAAACCGGAAGAAGAAAATTTATCTTTGCTTGAATTAGATACTAATAGAGGAGATTTAGTGCCAACCTTTGATCCGGATAATTTGTATTATGAGCTGGTGGTTGACAATGAAGTAACAGATATAGAGATTATAGCAAAAGCGATGGATGAGACAGTTAGAGTAGTAGGCCCAGGGACATATAATGTGAATGTCGGGAAGAATAGTTTTGCAGTATTTGTAATTGGTGAGTCTGGAGTACAAAGAGATTATCAAATAGTGGTTACAAGAAAAGTGTCGAATGATGCCTCTTTAGTTAGTTTGGTAGTGAAAGGGCATACACTTAATCCAAGTTTTAGGAGTGATGTTTTAAGTTATAGTTTGACGACTAGTCAGGATAGTTTAGAATTTATGACGATAAAGCCAACAGAGAGTGATGCGACTTATGAAGTACTTGGGAATGAGAACTTTGTTAGTGGGGCAAATACAGTAACTATTAGAGTAACAGCGCCGGATGGGGAGACGACGAAAGATTATGTCTTAATAGTTGATAAAGCGCGAAGTAAGAATAATAATTTAGCTAGTTTAAGTGTTGATGGGTTTAATTTAACGCCAGTCTTTCATAAGGGAGTAACTTTTTATACGATAGAAGCGCCAAAGACTTTAAATAGTGTGATAATTCAGGCAACGCCAGAAGATGCAAGTAGTACAGTAACAGGGACAGGTTTAAAGACACTTGATACGAGAGAAAATTACTTTAATGTTGAGGTAATGGCGGAGAATGGAATTAAGAAAGTTTATACGATTTTGATTACGAAAGAAGCGAGTGAAAATAATTATTTAGCTTCATTAGGGGTAAGTGAGGGAACGCTTAATCCAGTATTTGTTAAAGAGACAATAGAATATGAAGTAACTGTTCCTTATACGATAGACTCTATTGATATTAGTGGAACTTTAGAGGAGAATACCGCGAGTGTTACAGGTTTTGGAACATTTAGTTTAAGTGTAGGAGATAATATATTTGATGTGATAGTTACTAGTGAAGCTGGTGATATTAGAACTTATACAGTCAAAGTAATAAGAGAGTCAGTCGTTAGTTCATATCTCTTGAGTCTTGATGTTCCGGGGTTGGAGTTTGATACATCATTTAATAAAGAGTTGTTGGAATATTATCTTGATGTTGATTACGAAGTAACAGATGTTAATCTTAATTATCAAACAGAGGATGCGAATGCGACGGTACAAGTTACAGGCGATAAGAATTTGGTTGTGGGAATGAATGAAGTACATATCCTAGTTACAGCAAGTGATGGTAGTACGACGAGTGATTATATTATTTATGTTAATAGGAAGATGTCGACGAATAATTATTTGAGTGTTTTGGCAGTGGATAATTTTACGATAAGTCCGGATTTTGATCCAGAAGATTTAGTTTATAGTTTAGTTGTACCAAGAGAGACAGAGAGTATTAATGTGGTAGCAATAACAGAGGATGCTAGTGCGACAATAACAGGAGGAGTAGGAACACATAACTTGAATTTAGGGTTAAATATAATTTTAGTTAAAGTTAAGTCGATGATTGGAATTACCAGAACTTATAAATTAGAAGTAACAAGAGAACAGTCTAGCAATAATTATTTGCAGAGTTTAGTAGTAAGTAATTTGGGAAATAATTTAGTTTTAAGTCCGGTGTTTGATAAAGAGATAAATACTTATACTGCGGTCGCAGATAGTGATATGAATTTCGTAATGATTAAAGGGGTAGCGATGGATGAGTTTGCCAGCGTAAGTGGAACCGGAACAAAAGAATTAGTGTCGGGAGTTAACCATTTTGAAATTGTGGTAACTGCGGAAGATGGAAGTGTTAATACTTATAGTATAGATATAATTAAAGAAGTATCAGATAATAATTATCTTAGTAGTTTAGTGCCTAGTGATGGGTCTTTAAGTCCGGAGTTTGATAAAGAAACATTAGAGTATACATTAGAGCTCGCTTATGAGGTTGATACTTTATCATTTGTGGCAACTCCAGAGAGTAATCTTAGTACGATTATAGGAACAGAGGCAAGTGTGGTGCCAGAGGGTATTAGTACAAGACTTATTATTGTGAGTGCAGAGAATGGTGATAAGAGAACTTATAAGATAAATGTTAAGAAAGAAAGTGCTAGTGAGGCTAGGTTAGAGAGTTTAGAGATACTGGGGTATCCAATAGAGTTTGATGCGGATACATTTACATATAATTTAAGGGTATCAGAGTCCAAGAAGGAGTTATTATTAAGTGAGATTACAGCGATACCAAAGGATAGTGAGGCAACAGTGAACTTGATGGGGGATTTAGAGTTAGTAAATGGTATTGTAAATGTTTATACGATAGAAGTTATTGCGAAAGATGGATATACAACGCAAGAATATACGTTAAATATTACCAGAGATAGTGAAGAGTATAGTCTTAGAAGTAATCTTTATGAAATAGTAAGGTTTG
>CANOGG010000113.1 GCA_947565485.1 uncultured Mycoplasma sp.
TCACACTAGTCAACCCCTTTTTATTCTTTTAGAAGCTGTCTTCAGGGGGCGGCTTCGTTTTTTTGTGTTAAAAAAAGCTAAAAGTTTAGTTTTCAGCTTTTAATTTTATCATATATTCATCTAAAATACGAAGAAATTCCGTTTCGGTTTTGGCTTTACAAATTAGTTCTTTGTAAGCTTTATTTTCAGGTAAGCCTTTTAAGTAAGCAAGAGCATGAGTGCGAATTTCTAAAAGTGCAACATGAGAATTTTTAGTTTCCTTTAAGAGATTGTAATGGGTTTTAATCATATCTATTTTTTCAGTAGCTTGTGGGGGTGGAAGTAAAATTTGACTAGTTAAATAAGCTTCACACTCTTTGAATATCCAAGGATTGCCAAGGGCGGCACGTCCTATCATGACGGCATCACAACCAGTTTTTTCAAGCATTAAAGCAGCTTTTTTAGCACTAGTGACGTCGCCATTACCGATTACAGGAATGGAAACACTTTCCTTTACTTCTTTAATGATATCCCAATTGGCAGTGCCACTATAACCCTCACTTCTCGTCCTAGCATGGATAGCAATGGCACTAGCACCAGCTTGTTCACAAATTTTAGCGATTTCCACCGCGTTGATATGAGATGCGTCCCAACCACTACGAATTTTAACAGTTACAGGAACACTTACACTAGCAACAACAGCTTTAACAATTTGGCCTACTTTTTCAGGATTTTTTAGTAAAGCACTCCCTGCTTGAGATTTTAGGGCAACCTTAGGGACAGGACAACCCATATTGATATCAATAATATCAGGATGCATAGTTTTTTCAACTATTTTAGCTGCGGCAATAAAAGTTTTAAGGTCACTGCCGAATATTTGTTGGGCAATGGGGCGTTCGATATCGTCCATTTTTAGTAAGTCAAAAGTTTTAGAATTGCCATAAGTTAAGGCATTAGAACTAACCATTTCGGCATAGATGAGGCCAACACCCATACTTTTACAAATTTTACGATAGGCACTATTAGAAATACCAGCCATAGGAGCTAGGACAAGCCTATTTTTTATTTCAACGTTTCCAATTTTAAAGCACATATTATTTTCACCAAATTTCTGCAATTATTATACAATAAAATTTAATTTAAGCAAGAATAAACTTACGAATGAGGACGTTCGATTTCGATTTCATCACCATTTTGGAGTAAAAAGCAGTTAGCATCATCTTGATCTAAGTGTATCTCAAAGTAACCATTACTTTTAACTTTGACGAAAGCTTCCATCTCACCACTTTTGTCATTGTCGATTTTAAGTTTCACCACATCTTCATGTTTAAGACCTAGTTCTTCAGCTTTATATTTATTCATGTGAATATGTCTTTCTGCTTGGATGCAAACATTTTTGAGGGTTAGTTCAGCCTTTGTTCCAATTAGAGTGATAGTTTCGCTATCTTCTAAGTCGCCACTAGTTCGAACAGGAGGATTTAGCCCTAGGCGATAAGCATCAGTACGCGAAATTTCAACTTGGTTATATGCTCTAAAGGGGCCAAGAACACGGACATTCGTAATTATTCCTTTGGGACTTTTTAGAGTTACCGTCTGGTTTGAGGCAAACTCACCAATTTGGTTTAAGGGTTTTTTGATAGTTAGGGGTTCATTAAATAATTTAGTATAGGTTTCTTTAGTTAGATGGACATGGCGATTACTGATAGCCACCGTTCCATAGATTTTTTCTTCTTCCATTTTTTATACTCTCCTTCTAATTATATTTTAGCATTTTTGATGCATAATTAGAAGAAGTTTTTATGAGTATTTAAAAGAAGTTACCTTAAATATAGAGGAACTTCTTATTTTTTAATCAACTGCAAGGATACTGCCAAAATTCGGAATAGAGTTTATTAAATTAATAATTGTTTCATTGTTGATATCTAAATAATACATTTCATTAGTTGGAGTTTTAATAAAGGTGTTGCTAGTGTCAGTTTTATAGCTATTAATATTATTTAGGATATCAGCACCATTTACTTTTAAGGTGCCTTCAGAATAAGAGTTATACTCTTTCCCTTCCGTATTATAGTAAATATAAGTGTTGTCACTATAAATATAAGCACTAGTGCCATTTTTATTAAGAGTGAATAAAAGCTCTGTTTTATTCAAGTTTGAGAGTCTTGTCTCAGAATTTTTGATAATACTTTGGAGAACTATTAAGTCATCGCCAAGAGGTCTATTAATATCTAATTCTGTTTCTTTAGAGTCGGTAAATTTGTTTTTCAGATAGTTAGCAACAAGGGTTTTATTTTCTCTTGAGAAACTCAAGTCCCAAGTTTTGATAGTCGATAGTTCAAAATCACGAATAGTTTTAGCTTCTTTTATCTTGATATTGTTTTCTTTATTTAAGTAAATGATATAGGTTGTTTGATAGCCATAGCCATAAGATATGCGATATTCGTAAGGTTCGATTTCAAGTTCGATTCTTTTTTCATCATTGCTGATTAAGGCTTTTAGAATTTTATATTCTTTTGATTTATAATCTATATTACTAAGATTAAGTTCGTTACTACTCTTTCCGGTGAAAAGTTCTTGAGCAAATTGTTTTAAATTGTTTTTATTATTTTCACTTAAGGTAACATTATAGGTTTTAGTCTCAGGTTTTTTAGTACCATCGAGGCATTCTTTAGTGCTACAGCTAGGAGTTTCTTCAACTTTCACGTTATAATCAGAATCGAAGTAAAATTTGTAATTGGTACCTGGTATCTTATCATCAAAAAAGGTAATAAGATATTTATATTCGTTATTTTGGGGATTAGATGATTTCCTTTTGTAATAAAAGTAGTAAGAAACGCCAATTCCAATACTGATAATGAGTAAGATAGAAATTAGACTTAATAGTAAATTTTTTTTCATAGACAACCACCCTTTTCTTGGTAATTATTGTATCATGATTACCAAGTAATTAAAATAGAATTTTGGTTTTTTTAGAAAAAGATGTAAAGAAAAAAGAAGGTATTAAACCTTCAGTTCAAGATTTTTCTTGATTTCAGCAATTATTTCAAGTTCGCTAAAAGGAACTTTCTCACCTTTTATATCTTGGTATTCTTCATGGCCTTTCCCAACAAGAAGAATTAAGTCACCATCTTCAGCGTTATTACAAGCATATTTTATAGCACTCGCACGGTCAGGGATTTCAATGTATTTAGCACCGACTTTATCTAAACCGACTTTGATATCATTATTAATAGATTCTAAGTCTTCAAAACGGGGATTATCCATAGTAATGATACATAAGTCACTAGAGCCGCCAATTATTTCGCCTAGATTGTAACGACGTTCTTTAGGGCGATTACCACCTCCGCCAAAGACACTGATGAGACGAGTTGGTTCGTATTCCCGGAGAGTTTTAACGAGACAATTCATACCATCTTCCGTATGGGCATAGTCAATCAAAACTTTGTATTTAGGAGTGATGAGAGCTAGTTCCATACGACCACGGACTTGAAAATTTAGAATAGTTTCTTTAGTCTTGGCAGTATCAACTTCGAGAATTCGACAGACAGTTATGGCACAAAGAGCATTGTAGATATTGAAGAGACCGGGAATACTGATTTTAAAAGTTTCGTTTAAAAGACCACTTGTTTTAAATTCTGTACCAAGAAAATCTGGTTTATTAATTAAAGTAATACCAGAGGCTGTAATATCTGATTTTTTGACAATACCATATGTTGTAGTTTTAGTACAAACGCCTTTTAAGATATAATCGAGATAATCAGAATCATTATTGATAACTACTTGTTTACTATTTAAGAAAAGCTTATTTTTACAACTAGCGTACTCTTCCCAAGAATCATGTTCACCAGGGCCGATATGGTCGGTTGTGAGATTAGTTAAAACGCCAATATCGAATAGGAGGCCTGCAAGACGGTTTAATTTATAAGCTTGACTTGAGACTTCCATTACAACATGAGTGATGCCAGCATCAAGCATTTCTCTAAAATATTTTAAGACTTCGTAGGACTCGGGGGTTGTGTTATTAGTATGAATGATTCTATCGTTATATTTGATACCAATACTTCCGATGAGGCCACACTTTATCCCAGCACTTTCAAGCATTTGCCAAATCATATGAGTGGTTGTGGTTTTACCAGTGGTGCCAGTAACGCCGATAGTAAAGATTTTTTCTTCAGGGTTGTTAAAAAAGTTCGATGATATATAGGCTAAAGTGGTTCTTGTGTCATCAACTTTTAGAACAGTAACATCTTCTTGGAGGTCGATGACTTTAGAAGTGATTATAACAGAAGCACCATTTTTAATAGCATCATTGATATAATCATGGCCATCAGTATTATAGCCTTTTAGGGCAACATAAATAGTATTGGGTTTTGATTTTCTACTATCATAAGTTATATCGGTAATAGTATGGCCGAGAGTACCTTTTAAAATAGTATACTTAACATTTTTTAAGATATCTTGGAGTTTCATTTTCCTTCACCTTCCAAGCATTTAGTTTAAGATATGTGAGAGACATCGATGGTGCTTTCAAAAACAAAATTGCTTGGCCCTTTCATATATAATTCACCATCAGAGGTATATTCGATTTCGATGTTACCTCCAATTTGTTCGACTGTACACTTATTTGAAGTAAGTCCTAGTTTGCTCGCAATTACAACAGCGGTAGAACAACCAGTGGCACAGCCGATAGTTTCGCCAGTTCCCCTCTCCCATTCACGAATTTTGATATAGTCTTGAGAGACAACTTCAGCAAAAGTAACGTTAGTCTTTTTGGGGAAGATTTCGGTATTAAATTCGATAGCGGGACCATATTTTGCAACATCAAAATTTAAAACATCATCAACAAAGATTACAGTATGAGGGTTACCCCAGGAGAGACTACTCAATTTAAATGTTTGGTCTAATATTTTTATTTCCTCTAAAATAAACTCATCTTTAGTGGTGTTTACAGGTATAAGTTTAGGGTCAAAAATGGGTTTACCAATATTAGCTTTAATGTTAGATACTAAGCCATCAACGCCAATTGTTAGTTCAATAGTTCGTGGACCACCTAAAGTTTCTAAGATGAAATTAGTCTTCCTGGTTAGGCCATTGTCATAGACATATTTACCTATACTTCTAGAAGCATTGCCAC
>CANOGG010000114.1 GCA_947565485.1 uncultured Mycoplasma sp.
TTACTAGGTTGGGTTCCCACCAACTATATATTAAACGCCGAACTGGCGCACCCTCCACCTCTATTATACTAAAGAACTATTAAAAATTTTGTCGAAGCAAAAATAAAAACAGCCTTTAAGCTGCATTTTTTAAAAAAATAAATCATTTAACGCTTCACTAATTATTTTACTAGTTAAATCAACTATTTCCTTAACATTTGGCGTCGTATATAAATTTTTATCTTGCTCTAACACTAAAGGCACACCCATAGCAATCACTGGCACCCCAAAAGTATTCCCATCTATCTTCTTATTCTCTTTTATCGCACTACCCGGAATTATCCCCGTATTATTTATTTCAATACAATTATTAAGATAATCTTTATTACTAGTCACAAGTGAATCTATCATAATAATCACCGTTGGCTTAAGCTTTCTTACCACCATCTCAATCAAGCTAAACGAACTTATTCCTGTCTTTTCTGTCACCTCTGGGTTAAACAAAGCCACTTTTGGCAAATTAAGAAAATCTGTAAAATGATTAGTCACCATCACTTTATTAGTCGTCTTAACTCCCAAACTATCACACATTATACTTGAATTACCAAGCCCTATTATTAAAGGCCTAGCAGGGCTTTTATCTTTAAAGAAAGCCCTCAATATTTTCATTACTTCTCTTTTTAACTGCCTCTCTTGTTTATGAAGAGCCACATAATCAAAATTAATTGAAAAATAATCTCCTCG
The DNA here is from genome assembly GCA_947565485.1 of uncultured Mycoplasma sp. Taxonomy (GTDB): domain Bacteria; phylum Bacillota_I; class Bacilli_A; order RF39; family UBA660; genus Caccenecus. The sequence goes on from CANOGG010000114.1 coordinate 724, forward strand.
CCCTCTCTTTAATACTTTATCATTTGTTCCATCAACTTTAAAATGTGTCACATTAAACCCTTTATACTTTACCTCATCAATCTTAAGTAAATTATCTTTCAATATCTTTGATGAATCCATAAATATTTTCTTCATAAAACAACACCCACTAGTATTATGCTAACATCAAAAAAAGATATACTCTGATATCTCACTTTTTCAAAATTAATTTTGCCTGTTCCTCTAACTCTCTCTCCATCACACCAACACACTCATAAATAATATCTGTTGCCCCCTCAAATTTTCTCTCTAATAATACCTCTTTCAAAACTTTCCTATAAAACCCTTTAAAAGATTTTCCTTTCGCCGTATTTTGTTCGAAAAACTTTTTCTCTAAACTCTCCAAAGTTTTTCCACACTTATATATATCATCAAATTTCAAATCATCCCTCACACTTATCTTCAAATCAAAAGCCAAAAATGTAATCTCCTGTAAAACCAAATTAATTTGAGTCCATAAATAATTATTATATAATCCCTTTAAAGAAGCAATTGCTTTATTAAATGACTTCTTATCTCCCTCATAATTTTCTAAATAATTCCCTATTGCCTGTTGCTTTTTCTCCTCTAATTGACCAAACAAAGTCGTAATAATCTCTGCTTTCAAGTCATGTAAAATTTCTCTTTCATCCGGGAACATTACATACAACTTCTCTTTTAACTCTTCCCTCATCTGTCTTAAAATATCTGTATTCCCCCAAGTTTTTATTCTTCGTACTTGCTCTCGACTTCTTTTTAAAAAGGCCTCTTCTAAAGCTCCCAAATCACTATCTTTTTTATCTATCTTCTCTAACCTCGATTTTGCCAAATAAGAATTAGCCCTGGACTTAGAAACTTTTAATACCTCACTTTTTACCCCTTGCACTTTTTCGATAAATCTAATCATTTTAATATTCCAATATTCATTATGTCCCTTTAACATATATTCATTATATCCCTGAAGTAACTCCTGAGTAAAATCATAACTTTCATGAATTAATGCATAATCAAATTGCTCTCGGCTAATTGAACTATCAAAACTAAGCACCCACTGATAAATACCCTCTATCATCGCTTCATAATTCAACATCAACTTAAATTTTTTCATATCATTATCACTTAAATTAATACTTCCCTCAAACAAAGAATTATAATATTGCACTTTCGCTCTTGTTTCCTTAAGTGTCATATTTACAGGCTTAAAGTTTCTATATGTCTCATATTTTCCACTAATGTAATCCTGCACTTCTCCCAAACTAAAATCTTCTATTCCAAGATGTTTAATCAAATTATAAAATGGCCCCTTATTTTCTTTCAATAACCTAAAATAATCCTCATCTAAACTAATCTTATTAAACTTCAGTTCTCGCCAAAAAATTTTCAATAAAACTTTTAAATCACTTGTTTGCTTATTCAATCTAAGTACTAAATTATCTAATATCACTACATTACGCTTTTCCGCCTGCAATCTTATATGCTTCTTAAAATAACTATTTAACTTTTTATCAATGTTAAAAACCAAGTCACCTTGTCTATCACTTACTAAATATAAAACCCTCATAAATATTTTATCATAAGTCTCTTTACTATAACCTAAAAATATATAACGATTATAATTTCCGCGATAAATAACAATTAAATCATTAATTAAATCTTGACTTAAACCTTTATCTTGCAATCTTTTCTCAATTTCTAACATCTAAAAATCACCTCTATTTTTTTATAGCTCGTATCATACCATACCTAAACTTCTTTTGTCAATCTTCTAGTTAAGAAAATAGCCTAAATTCTATAAACTATTTACCATTGTTGATTGTAATTCTACCATTACCATTTCCATATAATTTTCTAGTATTTCTCTAACACTGCTAGTTCCTTTATTAATAGCTATCTCTCTAAAACAATTATTTCTAAAACTATTATATTCTTCTAAAGTCATCTTCCCCTCTTGCACTAACTCCTCCTGTATCTTTACTAAATACTGATAAATTTTATACATTTCATCAAAACTCATTTCTTCCTCTACCTCTATCGGCACACTTTCTTTAATATTCGCCCCTACTAAAGCTATATAAGTTTTAACATCAACAATATATCTTAAAAAAGCATTATTAAAACTACTAATATAATTACGAGCCCTTGCCTTATCTTTAGGCGTTAAGGGTTTTAACCCATTCAAATAAATATTTATATGTTCTTTTTTTAACTCATCAAAAGTCCTCCAAATATTATACATAATTTCTGTTTTAACATCTTCGCTCATAACTGTCTCATCACCAATAAAATCTATCAAACTTTTATTATTTAAAAATAAATCTTGTTGAAATAAAACTTGTTTTTTTACGACACTAAAATCATGAGCTGCCAAAGAAGATTCTTTAACACTCAAAGTGATATCCCCTGTTAAAAATCTTTTAATATTTTTTTGTTTCTCTTCTGCCAAACAGCTAAGATAAAAATCTACAAACTCTTTTTTCTTTTGCACTGGAAGTTCTGGTGCTATCTCTACAGCCTCATAAATATTCTGATATGGTGTAAAATAATATCTAAAATACTTTTTATAAGTAAATCTCATCGAAGCTATTTCTGGAATTATCGTTTTCTTCTTTTTTTCTAAATCTTTAGCTATCTGCTCATTTATCGCAAACTTTGTCTCATCTTTAAAATGATTAAATATATCTCGAATAATATTTTCTCTTATCTCACTACTTACCCCCTTATATAACTCAAAATAATCACATAATAAAGGATTAAATTCGAAAGAAGATTTTTTCTTCAAAACTGCTTTTGACTCTGTTGGTAGCATTACATTTTTTATGCGTTCAACTCTATTTCTCAATCTAATTATAAAAGTTAAGTCTTTACTCTCTGCTAGTTTATATTTATTATATTCACTTAATAACCACATGATATCATTTAGTTCCATATTAGTAATTGCCTTATCAAAAACTAACTTAGTTGTATTTTGCACATTCAAAACATATAACTTATATATTTCTTCTAAGACCTCTACATTCCCCACTAATAAAGCAACTTTTCTTAATTCCTCTGCACTTAAAGAATGATAATATACTAAAATATCCTGCTTTGCTACTCCTAGTAAACCATAAAAATACTCTACCACTGGCATTATTTCTCTTATTCCCTTATTTCGTGACAATACACTAGCATAAGCATCATATTTACCCATTATATAGTTATCATACTCTGCCTTATCAAAATCACTAATTCCCAGTTTTGTTAAAAGAAATCTAAAATTTCGTGACTCTCTCTTAAGTAAGTTATAATAATTCTCACTAAATTGTATTTCCATATCTCTTATCTTACTAACAAAAGTTTTAAAAGCCCGTGTACTACTTTCTTCTTTTTCTAAAATTTCGCCAACTAGATTATCAAATAAGCCAACTTTTCCGTTATTCATAGCTCTTCCAATAACTTCTTTTACCTTAAACTTAATATCCTTTACCACAAGATAATACAAATCAGTTTCTTTACCATTCAAATTTTTAATAACCATATTCCTAAATAAGTTATTCCATTGATTTTCTTTAATTCCTAAAAAACTATAATTATTCACTATTCTAAAATAAAAATCTGCCAAATACTTTCTAAATTCCTTATAAGACACCTCATTCGAAAAACGCTCTTTAATTGGAATTCCGCTTAAATTCAACATAAAATTTCCCCCTTTTACATAAAATGCAAGTAATATTATACCATAAAACGCAAATTTGTCAAATTAATAAGCTAAAATGCTTGAAAAAAAGCCAATTGTTTGATAGAATTGATACTGATATCAGGAAGGAGTGTTCCCATGGCTAATATTAAATCTTCTAAAAAAGCCATAAAAGTAATAGCTAAAAAAACTGAAAATAACCACGAGTTAAAAGCTCGCGTAAAAAATCTTATTAAAGATACTGAAAAAGCTATAACCGCTGGTGACAAAGAATTAGCTAATACTTTATATAAAGATGTTCAAAAATATTTAGACCAAGCTGTAAGTAAAGGTTTAATTAAAAGTAATACATCTGACAGACAAAAATCAAGATTATCTAATAAAGTTAAAAATATGAAGTAACAATTTATTGTCCTCTTCATATTTTTTTGTTATACTATAAACTAGGTGATACCATGAAAAAATTATTTATACCTCTAATATGCCTTTTAGGAATATTACTTGTTCTTTTAAATATTGATAACATAACTAACCAAATTATCAAATTATTAGACCACAAGAACATAAACACAATTGAGAACTTTAACGCCTACTACAAAAATAGCACCTACCAATTTGTAACCAACACCACTAACTTTACTCCTTACGGTAAACAAGACTTATTAAACATTATCTATACTATCATCAAT
>CANOGG010000115.1 GCA_947565485.1 uncultured Mycoplasma sp.
TGGTGTAGGTCTCTTTATCACTTGACTTACTTGTTACTTCAAGGGTGATGGTGTTAGTACCACCGCTAAGTGCAATGTTTGAGGCATGATTTGATGCGTTAAAGCTGATGTTGCTGGTACCACTTGAGTTAACGATTTTACCAGTGAATGTAGAGTCTGCGTCTTCAAGGGTGAGGTCGATATTAAGGGTTTCAATATCCCCATTTAGGGAACCACTATAAGATGTTATAATTTTATCCCAAGTTTTATCAAGAGTAATGTTTTCAGTTGAACTATCAGCTTTAACACCCTCTAAACTTAAGGTGTCGATATAAGCATTAGATGATAGTTTAGCAATTTCAATTGTGTAAGTTTCTTGTTTGCTGCCATCTTCTGACTCAACAACTATGGAGATTGGGTCGCCACTGGCAATTGAGATGTTAGATAGACTCGTTGGACTAATTACTTTAGCATTTTCGAGAGTATCTAGAGTAATATCAACACTTGTTGCTTTATCAGAAACAGTATAAGTAAACTTCTTATCGTCAGTATCACTAGCAGTTAGAGTACCGGTTGGATTAGAAGTTACAGTTAAGCTTGTTTTATCAATAGTGGCACTCGTATATTTTTGATGGACAATAACAGTGTATTTATTTGGTGAGCCTCCACTTTCAGCGGTTACTTCAATTTCAAATTTGTTATCGCCAGGACTTAGAGTTTTAACTCCGGTGTTACCAGTTCCAATAGTAGCACCTCCAACAGCCTCAGCGACAAGATTAACGCTTGTAACATCAGGTTCGACAGTAACAGTGTAGCTTGAAACCGAATCACTAAAGCTTGGAGTTAGAGGATAAGTGATACTAGAGTCACTTGGGTTTTGGACTTCTAACTTGCTTAAAGTAGCATTAGTATTTAATGGTTTGGAAACGATTAAGATGTATTCTTTAGTACTATTGTCTTCAGCGGTAACGATAATTTTTATTTCACGATTGGTTGTGTTACCATGGACGGTTATTTCTTTCGTTATCGTACCAGTTGGGTTTAAGGTTTCTTCGCCATCGATACTTATTTTCTTGGCATAAGAACCAGCAAGAGTAGCACTAATATTTATTTTACCGTCATCTTGGTCTAGAGTAATACTATGTGGTGTAGTTGGGTTTGTTGTTTCATTGACATATTTAGTATTAGTGGTAGTACCCTCAACAACGAGGCTTGATAAGTTATTATTAGTTTCTTTTATTTGGTCGAAGTTGATAGTATAGACACCAGTGTCACCATTTTCAGCAGTGACAGTTACTTCAGCGGAAGTATCAGTTGGAATGGTGTAAGTACCACCAGCTTTATCGTATAGGACACTACCCTTTTCGCTAGTACCATTAATAGTTATTGAAGTAACACTACGGTCATAATAATAAGTATGAGTTACTGGAGGGTTAGCTGTCGTATCAAAGGCTGGGTTGAGATAACCAGTAGTTCCGCTGGCATCTTTATTATCAGTAACAGTTAAAGTTTTTAGTTTAGTGTCATTATCCTTTTTATAAACTTTTAAGACATAATTCTTTTTGGTTGTACCATCTTGGGCTGTTACCACGATAGTTATAGTATTAGTTTTACCATATTCTAGGGTTGTAGTTGGTGATGGAGCAGAGGCATTAGGGTCTTCAGTCACATAGGTTAGTGGTAAAGATGTTAACTCGTTTACATCATCAGGGTTTAAGTCGGGGAAAGTAACAGTATTGCCACTTAGAGTACCAGTTGTTAAGTCGATTGGCGTACCATTAACAGTTAAACTACTTAAATTAGCATTATTACTCTTAGTTCTCGTAACATTAATCGTTATAGTCTTGGATGCACTGCCATCTTCTGGGGCAACGGTTATAGTATGAGTATTCGTAGTAGTAAAGCTTAAGTCATTCATTGTTGCAGTATAAGTGTTAGTTCCACCATTAATTGTGGCGGCATCGCTTTTGGCTATAGCACTAATATTTAAGCTTGAGACATTAGTTGGAACAGTGATGTTATATGTACTAGTTGCCTCAGCAAAAGATGTGATATATTCGTGATTATCACTATCAGTGACATGTAATTCTTTTAAGACATTAACTGATGAAGTCTTACGAGTGAAATTGATGGTATAAGTATCAGTGGTTAAGCCATCTTCAGCCGTGGTAGTGATGGTAATACTACTAGTTGTTTTAGGGTCGATGGCATCAGAGGTATTAGTTCCAGTAGTAGCAGTCTTACCATTTACTGAGACACTAGCTTTAGAGTCTTTAGTATCAGCTTTGATGGTTAAGCTTGTAATATCTTCATCGTAAGTGTAAGTATACGTTTTAGTTTCTTCGTTAAAACTAGTTGGATTAGTTAGAGTTACTTTACCAGCTGGAGTACTAGTTGCAGCGATAGCTTTTAATTTTGCCTCAGTGTTTTTCTTGTATACTTTTAAGATATAATTCTTTTTAGTTGTACCATTATGGGCAGTAACTTCAACAGTTATAGTATTGTTTTGTCCTGGGGTTAAATTGGCATTAGGTAATACTTTAACAGTCGCGTTAGTATCCTCAGTTGTATAAGTTATAGGAAGAGTGGTAATAGTATTGACATCATCAGAATTTAAGTCAGGGAAAGTAACGTTATTGCCACTTACAGTTCCGGTTGTTAAGTCAATATTATTGCCATTAACAGTGAGACTAGCTAAATTAGCATTATTACTCTTAGTTCTCGTAACATTAATCGTTATAGTCTTGGATGCACTGCCATCTTCTGGGGCAACGGTTATAGTATGAGTATTCGTAGTAGTAAAGCTTAAGTCATTCATTGTTGCAGTATAAGTGTTAGTTCCACCATTAATTGTGGCGGCATCGCTTTTGGCTATAGCACTAATATTTAAGCTTGAGACATTAGTTGGAACAGTGATGTTATATGTACTAGTTGCCTCAGCAAAAGATGTGATATATTCGTGATTATCACTATCAGTGACATGTAATTCTTTTAAGACATTAACTGATGAAGTCTTACGAGTGAAATTGATGGTATAAGTTTCTGTGGTTGTACCATCTTCAGCGGTAGTAGTTATGGTAACAGTATTAGTTGTTTTAGGGTCGATATTAGAAACAGTAGATGTTCCCTTAGTAGCAGTCTCGCCATTAATACTTACCATAGTATTGGTGTTAGTAGCATCAGCTTTAATTGAAACACTAGTTATATCTTCATCGTAAGTGTAAGTATAAGTTTTGGTATCCTTATCGAAACTTGTTGGAGTGGTAAGAGTTATTTTACCACTTGGAGTACTAGTTAGAGTTAAAGCTTTTAGGGTTGCATCATTAGATACCCTTTTAACTTTGATTTTATAAGTTAATTTGGTCGTACTATCTTCGGCTTTAACAACAACATTTAGAGTATTATCGCCCATTGTTAGGTTAACATCGCCAGTGCCACTTTCAATAGTTGCATTACTATTATCTGTTACAGTACCACCAATAGTTAGTTTTTCAGCGGTTGTATTAGCAATTGTATATTCAAGTTTTGTTGCATCATCTGGAACAAATCCTGTAACGGTTGTACCACCTACTGTTAAGTCTTTTAATGTAGCAATAGTTTTAGGGTCATCTTTAGTAACACTTACAGTATAAGTTTCACTAGCACAAGTGTTATTTGGAAGATTTAAAGCTTGATAAGTGCTATCGCAGTTTTCAGCTTCTACTTTGATAGTTCCAGTATTAGGATTACTAGCACCATGTTTAGTTAAGTTCCAAGTAACATTTGATATTGCATCGTTAGTTATAGTCCATGAGGTAGAACCAGCTGGAGTATTTACGATTTTAGCATTAGAATTAGTTGTAACACTGGCACTTATATCAGTTGAGGCGGTGGCATATGGAACACCAGTAACACTATACGTTTTGTTTGCGGCATTATAAGTTGGGGTTAAGCCTCCACTTAGAGTAACAGAACCAAGACTTGTATCATCATTTAATCTTTTAATAGTAACAGTGTATTGTTCTTTAGAACCATCTTCAGCGGTTACTTCATAGTATCTAACATTATCACCAGTAGTAAGACCAGTTAAATTATCGACATATGTATTAGTAGCAGTGCCCTCTCCCTCGGCTAAAGCTTGAATACCATTATTAAAGAGGCTGGCAGCTTTAAGAGCAAAATTAGCTTGAGCAGGTGCAGCTGGGTTATATGGAGCGATTGATGCTTTGGCATGATGAGCAGTAAGAGTTAGGGTTAAGTTAGTAACGCTTGGTGAGACTACACCATTAAATGAGGTATCTGTTGAACCACTGGTCCAAGATAAGTCGACGTAAGAGTCTGTTCCATCTACACCTTTGATTGAACTTAGAGTTGCGTCACTTGATTGTTTAACTTCAGGAATGTAGTCAATTGTTTGAATATATACTGGGATATTTTCTTCATCAGAACCCATTGTTTCAAAAGGCGCGGAAGGATTTTCTGGGTTAGACATTTTGTGGTCGTTGTCTTCACCGGTTGCAAAAAGGAATTTAGCTTGAGATGGGTCAGCGCCTGCTTTAACTTTTAAGAAAGCAAAAGCAAAACCTCTATCTCCTGTGTAGTTATATGCGGCTTGTTTACCTTTATTTGACTTGTCATTAAAAGTTATTGTAACTTCACCTGGTTTATAACTGAATTTTAATAGGTCCCATTGTTCAAGTCTACCACTAGGTGGAAATATAGCATTAGATGCACTTTTAGTGGTTCTTTTATCAAATTGTTGCCAATCTTCATAAAATTCAAAAATATCAGGGTCATAGAAGTAATATATTCCAAAAGAAATTCCTGTTGGATTTGATGTAGTTGTTTTTAAAATAGGTGAGACAACAATTATATCTCCAGGACTTAATGTTGATAAGTCTGTTATTTCTTTGGGGTGGTTGCTTTCATTAACACTTATGTAATCTGCTAACCAACCCTCTGGACTACCACTATCCCAATCTGCACCATATGTAGCAGAGTCGTATTCATAAAATTTAAAACTTACTTCATAGTCGCAAGTTTCTCCAGGAGGACAATAAGTTGAAGCTTTTGCATTCATTGGGAAAATGCAAAAAAGAACTCCTATCATAATGAATAATAATGTTTTTAGATTTGTTTT
>CANOGG010000116.1 GCA_947565485.1 uncultured Mycoplasma sp.
GTCAAGACCAGTAAAGGGTTCGTCTAGGACTAAGAGGTCGGGTTCGTGAATAATCGCAGTGATGAATTGGATTTTTTGTTGATTACCTTTACTTAATTCTTTAATTTTGCGGTCTTTATAATCACGAACGCCAAATCTTTCGAGCCAATAATCAAGACGTTTTAATATAACAGGTTCACTTAAACCTTTTAGCGTGCCATAATAAATGACTTGTTCTTTAACAGTTAGTTTAGTTAAGAGACTGCGTTCTTCGGTTAGAAAACCGATATTTTCAGTGACCTCGTAATCTATTTTTTTGCCGTTTAAAGTGATTGTTCCACTATTTGGTTCTAAAAGACCCATAATCATGCGGAAAGTGGTGGTTTTACCAGCGCCATTAACACCAAGAAGACCAAATATTTCGCCTTTTTGGATAGTAAATGATAAATTATCAACGGCTAGATGTTTATCATAATATTTAGTGACATTTTCTACTTTTAACATATTATATTTTTCCTTTCATAAGTCTATTTTAAACCCTCTAGTGGGGGGAATGTCAATTAAAAATTGCAAAAGCGTGTAAACTCGCGAGGAATGGGAGCGATAAATTCATAATTCTTCCCTTTTAGATTAAGTTTTAAGAACCAAGCATGGAGGCCAAGGCGGTGGATGGGGTTAGTTGTACTGCCATATTTTTTATCACCGATTAGAGGATGATGCAAGTTACTAAACCCGACTCTAATTTGATTTTTCTTACCAGTGATAATAGTAATTTTAAGGGTGCTATGATGAGATGTATAGTTTAGAACTTCATAATGAGTCTCGGCATAGGCGCCATCTTTTTTGGAGCTGGCATATACCTGGTGAGTTTTAGTCTCTTTTAAGTATTCTTTGATAGTGCCAGTTTCGGGAGTGATTTTCCCTTGTGTGATGCCAAGATAAATTCTCGTGGTAATATCATGCCAATTATTTTGGAGATAGTGTTTTAGTTCTTCATTTTTGGCAAATAGAACAAGACCTGATGTATCCTTATCAAGGCGATGGACGATAAATATTTTGTTAGATTTATGCTGTTTTTTCACATATTCACGGGCCATACTATAAAGAGTGTTAGTGGTTTTACCATCACTAATTGTTAGGAGATGGGCTGGTTTATTAACCACAAGAAGATTTTTATCTTCGTAGATAATGTCTAATTTTTTCATAATTAACTACGAGCAGCGCCATCGACACTTAGAATTTCGCCAGTGACATAGCTAGCCATAGGACTTGCAAGATATAAAAAGGCATTAGCAACATCTTCAGGGATACCAATTCGACCTAGAGGAATGCTCTTTATTAAAGGTTCTATCATTTCCTTGGGAAGGCTTTTTACCATGTCAGTTTCAGTGATGCCAGGTGCAACAGCATTAACACGAATACCACTAGGGCCAAGTTCTCGCGCTAAAGATTTAGTGAGGCCATTAACAGCAAATTTACTAGTAGGATAAAGGACACCACTTGGTTGACCATAGAGACTTACCATAGAGCTAGTGTTGATAATGACGCCTTTAGTTTCTTTTAAGAACGGGATAGCCTCTTTTGAACAAGTGAATACAGCTTTAATATTAACATCAATTATGTTTTCTAGTTCTTCATCGGTGTATTTTTCAAGGGGGGTTTTAGATGATAAACCAGCATTATTAATCAATATGTCAATTTGGCCAAATTCTGATTTTACTTTATTAAATACTTCGCGGACGTCACTCGCTATAGTGAGGGTCGGATAATAGCCTTGGACCTTATATTTAGGATTTTCTTTTTTTAGGCTTTCTAGGGCTTTAGTGACACTTTCTTCCCTGCTACCTAAAATGACAACCTTAGCGTTATTTTCGAGAAATTTCTTTGCAATAGCATAACCGATGCCTCTCGTACCACCAGTTATAATAGCAACTTTATTTTTTAACATTTATTATTCCTCCAATCATGTTACTATATTATTTTAAGGCTTTTTAGAATTTTTAGCAATTATTATTTAGAATTTATTTTTTATTTTTGGCTTTATGGGGTATCACTAAGATGAGAAATAAAATGGCAACGCCGTTTATAAAGATGATTTGTTGGTGGTTAAGGTTTAAGATGGGGTAGGTTTTTTCAGTTTTAGAATTAGTTAGGGGAATAGTAGTTTCTTCGGTGATATTTAGGGCTGGAACATAATTTTCGTCTAAAAAAGTAATAAGGTTTAGAGTATCGTAAATGTTTAGAGGTTCACTGCTATCATAGGGAACATTTAAAGTGATTATTAATATTTCGTGATTTTGGCTATTAATTAGGGATGAGAGGCATAAGCCAGCATTTTTGGTAGTGCCGGTTTTAGTGCCTAAAAGACGAGTTAACTCTTGGTTTGTTTTAGCTTCATACATTTTAATGGTAGAGTTTACTTTTAGACCATTTTTTAGAGTGTATTCTTTAGTCGTATAAATTTTTTTAAATTCAGGGTTTTGGAGGCTATAAGTAAGGAGTTTTTGAACATCTTGGGCGGTACTGTACTGGCCCTCTTTATCAAGACCCGTAACATTTAGAAAATAAGAATTAGCCATACCGATATTTTGGGCGAGAGTATTCATTTTTGTAACAAAGGCGCCTTGAGAGCCACAAAGAGCGATGGCGATTGAATGGGCAGCATCGGCGCCGGATGGGAGCATGATAGCATATAAAAGGTCTTGATAAGTTACTTTATCACCTACTTTTAGACCAGCTACGGAGGCGTTCCAATATATTCCTTGGAGCATTTCTTTAGTAATAGTTACATAAGTGTTTAAGTCAGTTATGTTTTCAAGGGCAGTGATAGTAGTTAGAATTTTAGTGAGGCTTGCAATACTGGTTTTAGTGATACTATTTTTTTCGTATAAAATTTTGGCATCAGTTAGGTCGTAGATGATGGCTTTATCAGAATTTATTTCGGGAAATTCAAGCGCTATAACATTAAAAGGGATTAGTAAAATAATGAAGAGGAAAAATTTTTTCAAAAGTAATCACCTATCCTTAATTATAGCATAAAAAATAAATTTCTTTAAAGTTTTTAGAAGAAATTTATTGTATTTTACAGAGAGATTTTAGTTATTTTAAATTTTCTAGTTCTTCTTTGGTTAAGCCTGTTATTTTGATTATTTCTTCTTCAGTATAATTTTGGACTAACATTGTCTTAGCAATTTTATTTTTTTCGGTAAGTTTGCCCTCTTCAAATCCTAATTCGTGTGCTTCTTCTTTTTTGTATTCTTTGAAATCATAATATAACCCGTCTAAAAAATTATCAGTTAAGCTTTCTGCTTTTTTTACTACTTTTTTCATAATCTTATTCGTCTTATATAACTTGCTTCGTTTTTTTTCATCGTCACAAACAAAGAAGTAGAGAAGCTTTTCGAGACGATTATCCTCCATTTCCTTTTATTTTATTATATGAAATTTTGGAGAGAATGTCTAGATTGATATCAAAAATAGTAAAATCATCATCTCTTAAGAGATGGAGGGAGGTTTCCATAAATTTACTTTCATAGATGAATTTATTTTTTTTGAAGATATCGTAAGTATTAATATTAATTTGATTTACTTTTTTAAATTTATCTTCAGCATTTTTTCCAACTTGTTTTAAAATCAAATGACATAAATATCTGATGTTTTTATTTTGGCTGGTTGTACTGTTACTGGTATTAACTTCTAAATTAACAATAAATTGGTCAGACTCATATATAGCATCAGCATAACTATATTTTAAGTCTTCGGTATTAGTATTAATACGGGGAGTTATTAGTTTGAGTTCAAAATTATTTTGAGGGATGTTTAAAACACTCCCAATTATGGCCTCGACATATTCGAGACAGTCCTCGTCTGTTAAAATGATATTGGCGACTTCATCGCGGAGATATTTGGTTGTTTGCATTGCTTTTTTTCCTTTCGTTTATAATTACTATAAACTTAAAAATTAAATTTGTCCAGAAAAACAGTTCGACATATTTCGACAAGGAAAATTTGGCAAAGAAAAAAATACCCTTGGGGATATTTTAGGCTTGTAATTATGGTAGTTAGCTTTCTCTTTTTAAGGTGATTTGGAGGTTGGGTTCGATGTTACTTGTAAAAAAATAATCTTGAAAATAAGTATAGACAGAGTGAAATGTCGCAGTATAATCTTCCGCGATATAAGTTATGAGACTATTTAATTTTTGATTAGAATTAAAGCTAAATTCTGGATTGTTTAGATACTCAGGGTTAGGGCTTGCTTCCCAGAGGATTTCCCAATTTTGCATATCACCAATAATTTTTAAGAGGAAATGAATGAAGTGACGGATAGTATTTTCGTGTTCTTTTTTGGGAATGAGACTGGCATAATAATCAAATAACTCGAGGGTAGAAGAGGCAAAATTAGTAAATTTAGGATTAGCAAGAGTTATTTTTGTGATAAGATATTCTTTTAATTTGTTAGAAATTAATTCTTTTTTAGCTTGGGTATTTAGGCTGTAATAGTCAGACTCCATTAATGATTTTCCCATAGTAAAGTAAATATCCCTTGTTAGATTAAACATTTTTTAAACACCTTCTTTTAGTTCGTATTTTAACACTTAAGTTTTATCATGTCTATTTATTTATTGGTAATTATTTTACTTGTGATAGTATCTAGTTCACTCTGGTAGATATTTTCGGTAGAGCCATAGATTACAAAGCGGTCTTTTAAGAGAAGTTTAGAATAGTACTCAGGGGTGCTGCTAGTACAAATTTCGTAGTCATTCTTTTTTTGACAAGTGAAATTTTCAGAGGTGTTATCGGGGTCAAGCCAATCATTAAAATTGATGGTGGCGAATTTCTCATTTTCGTATTCGTAGATATAGACGATGGTATGGCTATCATTTTTAAATATTTCATAAACGTTATCGTCGTACTTGCCGGGATACATGTTGTTAAAAATGTAGCCATCACGTTCAAAGATGTTTTGGAGGTTGCGGATGAAATTATTTTGGTGGTAGCTTAAAACTAAAGCGATTAATAAAATTAGAAAGAAAAGGATAAAACTAAGAGAGATAAATTTATTATATTTTTGG
>CANOGG010000117.1 GCA_947565485.1 uncultured Mycoplasma sp.
ATACTAATTATTATGATGCCAGCTGTAAAAGTGCTTATTCTCCAACTAGTATTTGGAAACCAGCTAGCCTAGGCGCTGTTAGATACTATATCGACCCCCGAAACTTCCTAAATGAAAGATACATCTTTATGTTTGAATCACTATCTTACATGAATAATATTGCTGGCGTCTATCAAGAAGCCATAACATCTGTTATCAAAAATGCTGACTTCTACCAGTATCACTTAAGTATCAATAATAATCTCAGTTCTATCATTGATAATGTTGGCAAAGAACTAAATGTTAGCCCCACTTTCATTTCCTCAAGAATATACCAAGAAATAGGAGCTAGTAGTTCTCTACGTAATCTTTATAGTGGTACTTATCCTAACTATACCAACTACTATAACTTTTATAACTATGGCGTCTCTGATAGTTGCTCTAATAACACTACAATCTGTGGCCTCGAATACGCTAAAAAAGCTGGTTGGTATGGTCTCGACGCAGCTATTAAAGGTGGTGTCTCAAGTATCAGCAAAAACTACATCCAAGTCGGTCAAAACACCAGATATCTCCAAAAATTCAATGTAGCTCCTAAAGACCCCAACTCTGTCTACACTCATCAATATATGACTAATATTAGAGCCCCATATGGTGAAGCCTCAACTGCCTATAACTCATACAAAAATGCTGGTGCCCTTGACTCTAGTTTCTCATTCTCTATTCCTGTATATGAAAATATGCCCGCTGTTACGAACTTACCTACTAGTCCTGATGATAACAAAAATAATGGCGCTGATAACTCAGGAAGTTCTAGTACTACTACTCCCCCAGCAAGCACTATGTCACCTACAGCTATTATTGCCGCCTCAGGCTATAGATACACCGATAACTATATCACCGGTATTAATCCTGAAACTGACGTCAACACCTTTAAAAGTGCTTTAGAAAGTATAAGTGGCTCAGAAACTATCACCATCACTAATAGTAATGGCAATCCCCTAAGTAGTGGTCCTATCGGCACTGGTGCTAAAGTAACAATCAAAGGAAGTACTACTAAAACTTTTGAAATCATGATAAATGGTGACATCTCTGGTGATGGCACAATTAATGCCCTAGACCTACTACTAGTCCAACGTCATCTTCTAAAAACATCTAGTCTAAGTGGTGTCTATAACAAAGCCGCTGATATTAATAAAGATGGCACGATAAACTCACTCGACTTATTATTAGTCCAACGTCATATCTTAAAAACTGAAAGTATCAAGCAATAAAAAGGAGGAAAGAATGAAAACAATAAAAAAATTATCTCTAATACTTTTGATTACCTTAGGAATATTTAGTAATCCAAAACCAGTCCAAGCTTCAAGTGGCAACTTAAACATTAGTGCCTCATCCAACACGGTAATTGTTGGTAATACTCTAACTGTAACCGTTACCCTATCTAGTGGAAGTCCCTTAGGTGCCTGGGAATTTGATGTCAACTATGATACCAATTTTCTCAAACTAACCTCATCTAATGCCGAGAATAATGGTACCTACTTTGTTAATGCTGGAAATGGCTCCCTAAAAAGTAAAACCTATACCCTAAAATTTCGCGCCTTAAAAAGTGGCTCTACTAGTATCACTGTTGGCAGTTACGATATCTACGCTTATGACACTTCTAAAATGTCTATCACCAAATCTAATAAAAAAATCAATATCATGACTCAACAAGAACTAGAAGCAAGCTATAGCAAAGATAATTTTCTCAAAAGCTTAATTGTCGAAGGCCATGAACTGGATAAACCCTTTGCCAAAGAAACTCTCGAATATAGTGTCAATGTTCCGACCGGAACGACATCTGTTAAAGTAATCGCCAGTGAAAATGATTCAAAATCCACCGTTAATGGCGCGGGTGATATCGAAGTATCCGAAGGCTTAAACTCCATTCCTATAACTGTCACTGCTCAAAATGGCGACCAAAAAACCTACACTCTAACTGTTAACGTAGAAGACCAAAACCCTATCAATGTCAAAGTAAATAATGAAAACTATGTCGTTGTAAAAACTTCTTCTCTTATTACTGCTCCTCCAACTTTTGAAGAAACAAAAATAACAATTAATGATTGTGAAATTTCTGCCTTTATTAATAACAAAGCTAAAATAACTCTTGTTGGTCTAAAGGACAGCGAGGGAAAAATTAATCTCTTTACTTATGACAATGGTAAATATACTCCCTATCAAGAAATGGAACTCAAAAACTATTTACTAATACTACTCCCTTTTGACCAAGAACTAGATTTAATCAAAACCAATGTTACCATTAACAATCAAAAAATAGACGCTTATAAATATAGTGAAAAAAGTGAATTTGTTATCATCAATGCCAAAAATCTTGAAAACGGCAAAACTTCTCTTTACTTATACGATACTATCAATAAAACTGCTAGTCGCTATGATGATACTTATCTAAAAGAGACTAAAGAAACTATAACTAACTATACTTATATTATTATCGCTTTTGCCTCTATCTTAGTAATTCTGCTTATTATCATATTTAGTCTGTTACATAGTGTTAAAAAGAAAACTACTAAAATCCGTAAATTTATCGAAAAATATGACCCCAATTTTAAAGATGATACTACTTTTGATGAAGAAGACAATGACGAAAGTACAAATAAACCCAAAAAGAAAACCAAATCTTCTAAAGAAAATTCTAGTATTGAAGATATTGAAATAAAACAAGAACCAAAGAAAAATAAAATAAAAATTGAAGAACCCAAAACCGAGGACTTAAAACAAGTTCTAGCCGATGTTGAAGAAGTATACACTAAAAAATCTCCAAAAGAAGAAAAATAAAAGCAATTCTTCTTTTTCAATGTTATAATATTTTAAGGAGGATTGCTATGGAATTAAATGATATTAAAGGTGTTGGACCCAAAATGTTAACTAATCTTTCAGACTTAAACATTCACTCTATCGAAGACTTACTGACCTATTATCCTTATCGTTATGAAATATTTGAACCCATAACCTTAAATGCTGAATATAATGGCGACCGCATTGCCATTAATGCTGTTATCGAAACAACCCCCACGACTGCCTTTATCCGCAAAAATTTTAATAAACTAAGTTTTCGCTGTCGCCACTCCCATCAAACCCTCTACGCTATTATATTTAACCGAGCCTTCTTAAAACCCCATCTAAGTATTGGTAAAACTATTACTCTAATTGGCAAATACGATTCTAAAAAGAATACTTTCATCTGTGATGATATCAAACTAACTCCCTTAGAGAAAAAAGAAATAATCCCTATTTATCATACCAAAAAGAACCTCAAGACCAATGAACTAAAAAAGATAATCGAAAGCACTTTAAATGATATTCGCCAAGTATATAACTACATTCCTGAAAGCTTAATCGATAAATATAACTTTGTAAGTAAAAAGCAAGCTTTAAGAATGATCCATGAACCCCATAATTCCGATGAAATTAAAAAAGCCCGTCTTTTTCTTAAATACGAAGAACTTTTTCTTTTCATGTTTAAAATAAATTATATGAAAAAAGAAAACACAACCCTCGAAAAAGCCGAAAAAAACTTTGATAAAACAAAAGTAAAAGAGTTTATTTCTTCTCTACCCTTTACTTTAACTGATAGCCAAAACCATGCTTTAAAATCCATTCTAACTGATTTAGAGACTCATAAAAAAATGAACCGCCTGGTCTTAGGTGATGTTGGAAGTGGTAAAACCGTCATAAGTTTTATCGCTATGTACGCCAATTTCCTAGCTGGCTACCAAAGTGTCTTAATGGCCCCGACTGAAGTTTTAGCCCGTCAACACTTCGATAGTGCCCAAAAATATTTTGCTAATCTAAATATCACTATTGAAATACTTGTCGGTAGTATGACTAAAAAAGAGAAAGAAAACGTAAAAGATAGACTTCTAAATGGCAATATTGACTTACTTATCGGAACCCATGCTATAATTGAAGAAAGTGTTGTTTTCTATCACCTAGGCCTTGTTATAACTGATGAACAGCATCGCTTTGGTGTACGCCAAAGAGAGGTTCTAAAAAGTAAAGGCGAAGTCCCTGACTCTCTTTATATGAGTGCTACTCCCATACCTAGAAGTTATGCTCTAACTTTATATGGTGACTTAGACGTCTCCTTTATAACCCATAAACCAGGTGGTAGAAAAGAAATCGTTACTAAAATCAAAAAATATTCTGAATTAAAAGAAGTCTTAAGTCATATCTTAGATGAAATAAAAGCTGGTCATCAAGTATATGTTGTAGCAAGTTTGATTGATTCTAACGAAGAACTAGACTTAAAGAGCGTTGAGACTCTAAAAGAAAAATTTAATCAAGCCTATCAAAATAAAATACCCATTGAAATACTTCATGGTAAAATAAAACAAAAAGAAAAAGATTTAATCATGTCTCGCTTTAAAAATAATGAAACCAAAATATTGATATCTACAACTGTTATTGAAGTCGGTGTCGATGTTAAAAATGCCACCATTATGGTTATATTTGACGCGGATAGATTTGGTCTTGCCACCCTCCATCAGCTTCGCGGTCGTGTCGGACGTAATTCTCTAAATAGTTATTGCTATCTTATAAGTGATAAAGAAATAGAGCGCCTAAGAGTTCTTGAAGAAAGTAACGATGGTTTTTATATATCCGAACGTGACCTTGAGCTACGAGGATCAGGCGACTTATTTGGCATCCGTCAAAGTGGTGTAAATACATTTAAAATTGCCAATCTTAAAACTGACTTAAAAATACTCATGCAAGCTAAAAGTGATAGCGAAGATTACCTAAATAACAGGGGTTATAAAGACAATATGTCTTATTATAAAATTATTAAAAATCTTGATAAGCTAAACTAGACTAAAAAATAAATTTAAAAATTCACCAAAGGTAATTGACAAAAACGCAAAAAAATAATATGATTATTATGACATGATGAACATCATGTCCGAATCACTTTTACGACTTAATGTGAAAGTGAGTCAACCAAAACCCCCTGAAATCCCAGTCGAAAGGCTGGGATACTTTGTTTATAAG
>CANOGG010000118.1 GCA_947565485.1 uncultured Mycoplasma sp.
AGTTCGACAGGATTAACATGGACAATTACACGATATATTTTGCGATATTTTTGGGGTATTTCTTCTTCTAACCGGTCCGCTATTTGGTGAGAGGTAAAAGTATTTAAGTTACCATCAACATCTATAGTTAGAATGGCGATATATTTATAACCAGTGGCAATAGTATTAAAATCACTCACATTAAGAATTTGTTTATTTGATTTGACGAAAGCGATTATTTTTTCACGTTCTTCTTTATCGAGAGAGATATCCATTAAGACTTTATAACTTTCTAGGAATATGCCAAGGCCACTGATAATTATATATAAAGAGATAACTGAGCCAAAAATTCCATCAAAAAAGTAATAGCCAAAGGAACCGATAATAATAGAAATTAGAGTGCCAGTAGTTAAAATGGCATCATTACGATGGTCTTTGAAGCTGGCTTTGATTAAGAGATTATTGTGTTTTTGATAAGCTTTTTTACAATAAAGGTATAATGAAAACTTGACGATAATAGTTATTAGACAAACAAGAATGAGGTAGTAAGAAAAAGTGAATTCTTTTTGGGTAATAATGGATAAAATAGAGTCAATTAAGATTTTAATAGCCACAATAACCATAAAGATACTGATTAGGAGAGAGAAGATATATTCCGCTTTACCATGGCCAAAATTATGATCTTCATCACTTGGAGTACAAGCTATTTTGTTACCAATATAAGTCATAAGAGATGAGAAAATATCGCCAGCAGAGTTAGTGGCATCAGCAATTAGGGCCTGACTATGACTTGTAATGGCAACAATAAATTTGATGATTAGTAAGAAAAGGTTGCCTATTATTCCTAAGAACCCTACTCTTTTTGTACTCTCATATCGACTCATATAATGTCAACTCCTTTTAAGTAGCGTAATACATTATATCAAAAATATGAGAAAAAGAGTATTATTTTTGTGTAAGTTTTAATTATTTTGACAAAAAATGGTATTTAAAAAGTACCTACTTATATATAGGTACAATTTATTCAAATAAAGTATATGGTAGAAAAAGACTAATATTTATTTGATGGTTGGTTTCATCTTTTTGGTGATAGTCCATAAATATACGACGATTAGTTGGGTCAATCGTGTAGGATGCTTCATTTATTAAATCTTGGAAATCTTTGTCTAAGTTTTCCTCATAGGCTTTAAAGATACTCTCGTCATTATTTTGGATATCATTAGTTATATAATTATAAAGTTTAGTAGTAAATTCAGGGAAAATACTTGTTGGGTTAGTAGCTAGGTAGGAAGCATTATTATTACCATCTAGGAGCATATCAGATTTGTTTAGAGTATTCGTAGTTTTTGGTTTTACAATGTTGTCGCCAAGTATTCGTAAAGGTAGTGTGTCTTTATCATATTCTGAAATTTCGATGTTATACTTTATCTGATTAGCACTAGCCCGGTTATAATGGATGCTGGCATTAATAGCAATATATCTAAGATTAGTACTTTCTTCATTGAGATTATATTTATATAATAATTCGTCTTCTATTTTCTTACCGATAGTGTTCATATCGAGGTCTTGTTTGATATTACTCTCAAAGTTAGCGACATCATCGCCGGTCTTATTTTCGATATTTAGAGTGAGATAATTATTTTTAGCTAAGAAATAACTTTTAGTGTAGATATCTTCGTTGTTATTAAATTCACTCCAGGCATAAACGTTGTCATTATTGCGTTCATAAATATTGTTAATACTTAAGAAACGGTCAAAGATGGTTATATCTTCATAATAGTCAGCAAAATTGATTTTTAGGGGTTCATCATTTATTAAGATATCATTAAATTCAATACTTTGGGCAGTGATTTTGAAGTTTGTGTAATTATCAGGGAGATTTTTTAGGGCCATAGCTATTTCATTTTCAACATTACTCTTAAGATTACTCAAGTTATCCGTGGCACAATTAGATTTTAAACAAGCAAACTTGTATATACCATCTAAGAGAATAGAATGAAGATTAGACTCTTTATTAAAAATATCTGCGAGGGTTAGTTCTTCACCAGTTAGTAAGTTGATATTTTTGCTTTGTTGTTTACAAGTTACAGATAAAACATTAGAGACATTAAAAGTAGTGACGCAGGATGTTTCGCCTTTAGAATTTTGGCTGGCATCTAGCTCCTTTAACAGTTCACTTATCTTTAGTTCGACTTTATTATCTTTTAGACCATCTACTAGAACACGACCCTTTTCGAAAGTTATTATTAAGGGGTTAGTATAATAAGTTTGGTAAATGTCGATAGTTTTAGATTCACTAGGTAGAGCCATATTTAGAAAGGTAGTTTCTTCGGTTTTGGGTGCTTCATTTTTAATTAAAGGAATGCTTTTAATACGTTTGTTATGTTTGTCGATAGAATAGAATGTGAAGAAAGCAGAACCGACTAAAATGTAGAGTAAAATTAGAACAAAAATTATATTGGCTTGTTTACTTGATTTTTGTTTATTTGGTTTTTGCTGGGACATAACCGGCCTCCTTTGTTATTCGTTTTCCTTCGTTTGAAAGAATAGCTTCTTTTAGTTTAGTCGCATCGGTGCTTATTTCAGTGCTTGCTTCTTTACGAGTTATAATATAGTACTTAGTTAAAAGAGGATAAGTACCATCGGCAATGTTATCAGTTGAGGCTTCAATATCATTAATTTTTAGCAGTTTAGTATCTTTAGTATTATGCATAAAATAATAATAGTAATAATAAGCATAACCAAGGGCATTTATGCTATTATCATACATAGCAGTAGAGTTTATGATTTCACCTTTAGAATTCACAATTTCTTTGGTAGTGGCTTTTATCATAGGAGTACTCCTCATTACTAGTTCTTTCATTCCCTCTTCAGAGCTGGAATTTAGAGGGCGACGATAAGCTAAGATTTCTGCATTAGAACCACTTACTTCATTCCAGGTGGTAATATTCCCAGAATAGATACTAACAATATCTTCTACTTTGAGGTTATTTACTTTATTCTCACTGTTAACAAAAAAGACTAACCCATCATTCACAACTTCGGTAATGTCAAGTTCAATTTTAGCATCAGAGGCTATTTTTATGTTTTCTTCACTGGGATGGGTGGTAATTATCAAATCTGTTTCTTTGTTGATAAGATTTACAAGGGCTTGTTCAGTATCTGTGTAACTTTCTTGGATTTTTTTTAATAAGTCTTGATTAGCAAAATAAGAGATGTACGTATTCATTAATGGTTGAATAGCTAGGGAACAATCAACTTTAAGACCACGATTAGAAAAACTGCCTTTTAAGTCTTCAGTAATAGGAGTGGTTGGTTCAGGCTTCTTTATTTTAGATGCTGGAGGTTCGGGAAGGGCAAAATAATTGAAAGTGAAAAAACAACTGGCAGCGAGTATCAAAAGAAAAACTAAAAGAATAATAAATTTCTTTTTCATAAAAAACCTTTGATACTAGACACCCATAGAAGATGTCTCAGGAAGTGTGGAACCACCATCAATAACGATACCTTGACCAGTGATATAAGAAGACTCATTACTTCCTAAAAAGGCAGCTAGTTCGCCAATTTCTTCAGGGTCTGCAAGACGTTTCATGGGAATGGCACTGGCGATACCATCGATTACATCCTGGGGATTACTGGCATTAGATAACACAGCCATATTATCAACTAAAGGAGTTTTTACATAACCAGGCATGATAGCATTGACGCGAACATGTTCCTCGGCTAGTTCCATTGCGAGACTTTTAGTAAAGCCTAGAATAGCAGATTTTGATGTAGCATAAGCGACTTCGCCAGAGTCAGCGACCATAGGACCAGTTACACTTGATAAGTTGATAATAGCACCAGCATCAGATTTTTTTAAGAGTGGTAAAAACTTTTTAGTGACGTTCCAAGTGCCTAAGATGTTGATATTAAAGTGTTGATCGCGAACTTCATCAGACATTTCAGTAAAAGTTTGTAAATTACATATGCCAGCATTATTTACAATAATATCTATTTTATCATGAGTTTTAGTTATTTCATTTAGGACAGCATCAAGGACATTTGGTTTACTAATATCAGCGATAAAACCATTAATTTTGCCAGGGTATTTATTGTTAAATTCTGTTAGAGTTTCTTTTAAATCTTCACTATAATCTAATATTATAACTTCGGCGCCATATTTTAAGTAAGTGCTAGTTATCCCCTTTCCTATTCCTTTAGCACCGCCCGTGATTAGGGCGATTTTATTTTCTAGTTTCATACTAATCCCTCCTATTATGTTTCAATTATAGCATAAAACTCAAGAATTTTAAACATTAAAATACCTCTTTTGGTTTGTAAAAGAGGTAAATTTCTTTAACGAGTTATTTCTTTTCTTTCGAGTTTCTCGATTTCATTTATAGTAGCTTGCATAGTTGTAACACTACGAGAAATTTCAGTTTGGTACTTTACTACTTCGCCCACACTATGACCTAGAATTGCGCGACCTAGAGGGCTATTGATAGTCGCATAAGAAAGACCGGGAATTTTTTCTTCATCTAGGACTCTATCAATTAATTTAACATTTTGAGTCATCTTTCGCGAGCTATTTTCAATACTGATAGTAATGTTAATAATATCACCAACACTTACAGTTTCACTTTCTTCTTTTTCATTATCAATGATGATTGCATTATCTCTTAGATGATATAAATCATGGAGTGATGACTTGAGAATAGTTATTTGGTTAATATTCTCGGCATCAGTAGTGGTGTATAGACTAAAGTGATGATTGTCATTTTTACTACTATTTAAGTATTCTGCCAGACGTTTTTCTAACATTTCAATTTCGTAAAGAAGTTTTTGGTAGCCCTCTTTGCTTATCATTCTTTGTTCATTTTTCATATTTTTAACCATCTCCTCATGTTTTTAATTCTAGCGAATATGAGTGGTGGTTGTCAATATTTTTAGATTATTTTTTCGGAACTTTTTCAATTTTTATCGTGTAACCGATAGGGCCTAATATTTTTAGAAGACTTATAACTGTGGGCGAGTGTAGGCCGCTTTCAAT
>CANOGG010000119.1 GCA_947565485.1 uncultured Mycoplasma sp.
ACTGCCAAAACAGGAGAAAAAGAGTAAAAAGGACAGCAAGAAAGAGGATTAATTTAAATAATGAACACGATAGTTAGATTATCAGAGGCTGATTTTGTTGGTAACGCATTAATTGGATTTGGGATGTATAAGAAGAGAAGATGTATTACATTAAATGAAATTGAAGAGTTTAAAACATTAGTAAAAGAGAAATTAGAAGAGGAAAATATTTATTTTGGTTATGATAATAATGGTATTTCAGTACAGGATTATTGTGATTATGTGTTAGTAAATGATAGTATGGCTGTGTACCGGTTAAAACCAAATATAGATATGAAAGATTTAATAGCTAAATTTTCAGGAGTCTTGCCTCTTAGTGTATTGATTATTTTGCGAGACAAAGAATTATATAAGAATCTTAATGATTTAACAGATTCCGAGGAAAAAGGAATAGAGGCTTTTAGAGTTTTGGATGAAAAATATCATTTGGAAGTATTATATAGTTTAATCAGTTTAGAGAGAAAAAGAAAACTTTTGCAAGAAAATCTTGAAAAAATAGAAAATAATTTAATTTCGAAAATAGATAGAGAAAGCATAGGAGAAGTTTTAGAGCTTAATCCGGAAGTAACAGATGGTGAAATGGAAGAATTGTTAATTCGGAAGAAGAAAAGATAAAACTTCTTTTTTGAATGAAAAAAAGGCTTGTTAAGGCCTATAAAAGTTCTGTCATATAAATAGGAAGATAAATGGTATTATTTTCAATTTTTAAATTTCCCGTGTGAATGATGTAGGAAGTGTGGAGATACATTTTGTATTTATTTTGGAATTTAGTTAGAGAAGTTAGAGTATAGTTTTTGCCTGATTTTACTTCAATGGGTGATATATTATGCTTGCTTGTGATATGAGATTTTGCAATAAGAAAGTCTATTTCCATGCGATTTTCTTTGTTATCTTTAGAATAATTGGAATAGAAAAATAATTTATGGCCACTAGATTTAAGCATTTGAGCGACTATATTTTCGATAATCATACCAGCGTTAAATTCTAGTTTGTCAAAAAGAATTTTTTTGTATATTTCTTCGTTAACAATTTCTGTTTCATTAAAACTATGAGATATTAAAAGTCCAGTATCAGCCATATAACATTTAAGATAGCTATTATCAATGTTTAGAGATAAACCAATGTTGGGTTCAGTTGTATTAAAACAAGGATTGATAATCATAGCATCACTTAACCAGAGGAAGGCATCGTCATAATCTCTTTTTTTAGCATTTTTACCTAGGGAAGTTACTTTGAATTTCTTTTCGTGTTTACTTAGTTCAGCGGGAATTTCATCAAATATTTTTTCAACTTTAAGACTATATTTTCCAGCATGTTTTTTGATGTCGGCACGATACAAGTATAAAATATTTCTTTTTATGATATCTACTTGTTTGAAATCTTTAGTTTCGACATATTTTTTAACGGCTTGAGGCATACCTCCAACTATCATGTACTCACGAAAATAGTCCATGGCTTTTCGATGTAGGACTTCATTTAAAGGTACTTTTTTTTCAAAACAATCTTTAATTAATTGCATTAGATTTTGATTGTTCATAGCCCAGAGAAATTCTTCAAAGTCTAGAGGATACATTTTTAAGTGTTGTTCTTCTGATGGTATTAAGATATCATCGACATTTTCTTTGATAGATACTAGAGAACCAGTTTCTAGATAGTCATATCGGCCATCTTTGACTAAATATTTTATGGCAGACCTAGCCCTAGGGTAAAGCTGTATCTCATCAAGGATAATAAGACTTTCACGGTTATAAAGAGTGATGTTATAATAGTTACTTAAGTATAAGAAGAGGGTATCTAAGTCGTCGAGATAATTATCAAATAATTTTTTTATTTCTTCGGGAACTTTATTAAAGTCTAGAAGAATATAACTTTTATAGTTATTTTTGGCAAATTCTTCAGCTATATAGCTTTTACCGACACGTCTTGCACCATCTATTAAAATTGCAGATGTTCCTTTTGATGTTTCTTTCCATTCAACTAATTTATTATAAATTTTTCTTTGCATAATTACTCCTTTTGACTATATTATACACCAAACCTAGAATTTTAAAAAGCGTTTTTCACACCAAACCTAGAATTTTATGATTTTTCAGACGATTTTTTGGTAATAGCTTTAGAATATATTTTTAGAATATCACTAGCAAATACTTCTTTAGAATATTTGTAGATACTGTTTTTAGCGTTTATTTTCATGTTTTGATATATTTTAGGATTATTGATAAGTTTAGAGGTAAGTTTTAAAAAATCCTCTTCATTTTTAAATAAGTAACCATTGTAATTATGTTCAACCATGGCTTTAAAGCTGTCATCGTGGGTACAGATAACAGGTAGGGATGAGGCAAGACCCTCAATGATGGTTAGACCTTGGGTTTCAGTTTTAGAAAATGAGACCATGACATTGAAGATATGATAGTAGCTAGGAACTAAGTCATAGTTTACTTTACCGGTAAATATTACTTGGTTAGAGATATTTAGTGAACTTGCTAGTTTCTTTAGGTTTTCGAGGTCAGGCCCATCGCCAAAAATCATGAGTTTAGTCTTGGGTTCTTTTTCGTTTAGTTTTTGGAAAGCGATAAGTTCTTTGTCAAAACTTTTTTCTTTAGCGATACGACCAACAGAGCCAATGATAAAATCATCTTTTTTAATTTTATATTTATTCTTTAGTTTTTGGATGTTTTTTTCTATTTCAGAAGATAGTTCAAATTTTTTAGTGTCAATGCCAGTTGGTATCACATTAATATCGCCTGTGATGTGATATTTATTGATAAATAAGTCTTTTATTTTAGTCGTGGGAACTATTAGTTCGTCACATTTTTCTTCGCAGTAGTATTTAGTGATTTTGATGGCTAGTTTTTTGCCAAGATTGTCAAAGTGACCGTGGGTGACATAGTAGACATAATCTTCATAAAGGGTGTGGTAGGTGTGGACCACAGGGAGGTTTAGTTTTTTGGCTACGATGCGAGAGAAAGCACCAATACCAAATTCTGTTTGGCTGTGAATAACATCTAAGTGCCAATTTTTAATTATTTTGAAAGCTCTACTAGAGTAAATATTGGTAAGACGAGTGTTATAGATGCCTGTTTTGATACCAGGTATGTAAATGATTTTATTTTTTTCGTCATATCGAAATTGGTGTTTTTCGAGATTGGCGGTTACGATATAGACAGTATGGCCCATGGTTTCGAGGGCTTCTTTTAACATTTTAATGCTGGTAGTAACACCAGAGATGTGGGGTTCGTATGCATCAGTAAAAATTCCTATTTTCATAAATACCTCTTTTTATTTTATTATACTATAAAATATGGGTTTTAGTAATTAGATGTCGTAAATTATTTACATAATATGACGTTATACTCTAATTAAAGTGTCTACTATTTCGGGATTATCAGTACAACCTAAGAGATAATCACAGGAAACGTTAAAGATTTTAGAGTAGGCAATTAGGAAGTTAGTGATGATTAGTTTTTCACCCTTTTCATAGCGTGAGATTACAGAGTTGTCAGTGCCTAATAAAGAGGCAAGATATTCTTGGGAGTATTTGTTTAGGACACGCAGCCATTTAATTCTTTTTAAATATATTTCTTGGTTTAAGCCGGGTTTGGAGTTAGAGTAACGAGTTTTTCTGGTTAGGCCTAGGGCATAGTCGATAGAAACATTAAAATAGTCGCAGAACATGATTAATCTTTTAAGGGGGATAGGAGATATTTCTCTTTCCCAAAGAGAATAGGTGCTGCGTTTTACTTGTAATATATTAGCAACATCAATTTGTTTTAGGTTAGCATCCCAGCGGATATCATATAGGTTCATATAATATTTACTCCATTTCAAGTTATATTTTACTTAATAATGAAGTGTATCTTCACATATGCTGCATATAAACATATTTTTTTAAAGTGATTGATTATTTGTCAATTGTATTGTATAATGTGAATATAATAAGCAATACAAATTATGATATGATTTGTAATGTCGAAGTTTGGGAAGTTTTGGCAAGTTTTAGGAGATATGCTGAAATATCTTTTAATATAGTTTAGAATAGTTAAGTGAAAGGTGAAGTGGTAGAGATGACTTTAGAGAAAAAGAATAAAAAGATAATTGGAGTAGGTTTATTGTTGTTAGTGCTTGGTGTTTCTTTGGTGTATTTTATAGGGAGAAGAATAAGTAATAATAGTGATGGTTCAAAGGGTAATGCTAGTGTAGCTAGAATAGGTGATGCAGAGTTAAGTTTGGAGGGGACATTAGATTTTAAAAAATTAGATGTTTTACCAGGACATAAGAGTGTATCAGATATAAAGCTTATAGCGAGTGGTGATAATAAAATTACTTCTTATAATCTTATTTGGAAGGGGAATAATAGTTTAAATATACCACTTCATTATACAGTATATAAGACTAGTATAAGGGTTGATGTTGCTTCTCGTTGTAAGAATTTAGATAAGAGAGAAGAATGTAAGATATCTAATATAGATAGTTTAGGAACATCAGTTGGTGAGGGAATGATTGAGGCAAATACTAGTGATGCTAAGATTATACTAGTTCAAGATGAAGTGATAAATGCAGCGCCGACGGGGATGGTAGTATATTATTATGTAGTGTTAGAATATCCTGTGTTAGATAGTGATAAAAATATTGAGATTAAGGGTGAACTAGATGGTGTTTTAGCAGTAGAAGAGAGTGGTTTTAAGCCTGGTAAGAATATTATGGCTGTCTATATTAAAGATGATGGCGATGATGATTATGTGAAGAGTGATGATATTCCGAGTAAGAGTGCTGGTTTAGGTTTTAATAAAAGTAAGAGTAATTGTACGAATGAGGCAATACCTATTTGGAATAAAGATGATTGGAATATAACAATAGATAATTTAACGAAGAAGACTAGTTGTTATTTATATTTTGATAAAGATAGTGCAGGTATTTCAACAGGGGATGTAATAGCAGGAGGAA
>CANOGG010000120.1 GCA_947565485.1 uncultured Mycoplasma sp.
GTTGGTTAAGGTTACTTAAAGCTATATCTATTAAAGAAATGGAAGAAATAGGAAGAAATAGGAAGGAATGATGCAATTATGGAACAATCCATCGTTTTTCTTAAATGGTACCGTAAAGAGTACGACAGCTTTGAAAAAAATGCATGAACGTGAACAACGAGGCATTAGACTAGGCAAAAAAGATGGTATTAAAGAAACCCAACTTAAAACTGCTAAAAAAATGCTTGATCTTAATATGGATATACCTACAATTATGAAAATAACTGGTCTTTCTAAAAAGAAAATATTAGAACTAAAAAAAGGAATACATTAAGTTATTGCTATATCTAAAAAACAACTTTCACTAAAAAAGAAAGTTGTTTTTTAAAAGCTCTTTCTTCCTATATTTCTAACATAATTGTAATCGGTCCATCATTTTGTATTTCAACTAACATATCTGCCCCAAAAACACCCGTCTCAACCCTTATCTGACTTCTTAAGACTTCATTAAACTTATCATACAATTTAATCGCTAGCTCTCCATTTAAAGCCTCAATATAAGATGGTCTATTCCCCTTTTTTGTATTCGCATAAAGCGTAAACTGACTAATTGAGAGAATCTCACCTCCAACATCTAATATCGACTTATTCATAACGCCAGTCTCATCATCAAATATCCGTAAATTAAGTATTTTCTTAACCATCTTCTCTATTATAGCCTCATTATCCCCCTCTGTAAAACCGACTAGAATAACTAATCCTGACTTAATTCTTCCCACTACTTTTCCTTGTACGCGAACTTTGCTCTCTTTACTTCTTTGTACTATTACTCTCATACTTTCACTACCCCCTCCGAACTTTCACAATAAAAGGTAAATTCTTCAAATCTAGCTTCACTTTATCAACTTCTTCTTTATTTTTAACTTTAATTGTCACTTCATAAACATAACTCTTCTCATATTCTTTCGTCTTAAAAGAATCTATATGGACATTTCTTTTTGTAAATGTTGCAATAATATCTGACAAATAATTCCTATCATTATCCGCCTCAATCCAAAAATCCGTAAAATATTCTGTAACTTCTGCCTCATTCCACTTAACATCTATCATTCTCTCATTCTTCTCACTAACATTTACACAAGACTTCTTATGCACTGTTATTCCCTGACCCTTCGTAATAAAACCTACAATATCGTCTCCTTTAACCGGTTTACAACACTGCGCTATTCTAACAAGCAAATCTCCAAAACCAGCGACTATAATATCATTCTTATAACTCTTAATCTCTCTACTATGATTATTTACTCTCTCAATTAACGCATCTTCAATACTAACCTCATCATCACTAGTAAGCGAGATTATATAACCAGCCGTATATCTAAGTGTCCCAATCGCGAGATATATATCATCTAAATCTTGAAGTTTAAGCTCTTTTATAATTTTCTTAATATTCTCTTCACTCATCACTTCACTAAAAGCCATTTTTCTCTTACGAAGTTCTCTCTCTAATATTTCTTTTCCCTTAAGAGTCATATTATTTCGCTCTTGTTTACTAAAATATGACTTAATCTTATTTCGCGCCTGACTAGTCTTCACATAACTAAGCCAATCTTTATTAGGAGTTGCCGTGGGACTAGTCTTAATCTTCACAATATCATCATTCTCAAGCTCATGGTCTAGTGGCACTATTACATCATTAACAATCGCCCCCACTGTCTTATCACCGACATCTGAATGTATCCGATACGCAAAATCAATCGCCGTCGCTCCCCTAGGTAATTCAACCACATCACCTTTTGGTGTAAATACATAAATCATCTCTGCCAACATATCATTTGTGATATCACTTGCAAACACTTGGTCATCCTGATCTTGTGAAGTCTCTATAAGATTCCTAAATATCTCGAGCTTCTGCTCCATAATATGTTGCACTTTCTTCGTCCCTTTTTCTTTATATGACCAGTGCGAAGCCATTCCTTTTTCCGCAAATTCATCCATTTCAAAAGTACGAAACTGAATCTCAAACAAATGCCCATCTACCCCAAAAACCGTTGTATGTAAACTCCGATACATATTTGCTTTTGGCATTGCTATATAATCTTTAAACCTCTTTGGAATTGGTCTATACTTTGCATGTACGAGCCCCACTGCCATATAACAATCACTTTCTTCTTCTAATATAACTCTAAGCGCCAAGATATCATATATTTCATTCCATTTCTTCCCATTACTAAGCTTATTATAAATTGAATGAACACTCTTAACTCTTCCTTTAATCTTAAACTTCAAGCCATGCTCCATCAAAATATCTATTATGCTCTCTTTCATTTCATTTAAAGCCTCACTAAGCTCATTTTCCGCATCATTAAGCTTATCTAAGATATCCTGATAAACATCTGGCTTAGTATAATAAAGACACAAATCTTCTAACTCACTCTTTATCGAATTAATTCCCAGTCTATGCGCAATTGGAATCAAAACTGCCTGCGTCTCATAAGCTTTCTTCTTCTGATTCTTCGGGTTTATCGCATAATTCGTCCGCATATTATGAAGTCTATCTGCCAGCTTAATAAAAAGTACTCTAACATCTGTTGCGAGACCCACTAAAATTTTTCTTAGCCCAATCGCACTTGACTCTGAATCATCTGTTAGTTCTAACTTATTAATTTTCGTCACAGAATCGACAATTGTTGCAACTTCACTCCCAAACTTTTCTTCAATCTCCTGATATGTTATAAAATTCGTCTCCATCACTTCATGAATTAAACCTGAAATAATCGTTGTCGCATCAACATTCAAATTATTAAGTATCTCCACGACTGTTAAAGGATGTGTTATAAACTCATCCCCATTAAGTCTCTTCATCTCTTTATGACACTGATAAGCAAAATCATAAGCCTCTCGAATCTTTGCTAATTCCTCTTCATTCTTAATATTAAGTTTAATCTTATCATACAATTCTAAAAAATTAATTTTCTTTTTCTCCATCATAATCTCTTAAGTAATTCCTTCCTATCGTCTCATCCAAATTTCTATCTCTTCTATAATTCTTTATCTCATCTCTCACATATTGATCGAGCTCTTTAATATCAATACTAAAAATATCATTAACCATCATCCCGAGATCCAAATCTCTCGAACTTACCCATTTATATTCCTTAAGATAATTCCAAATATCTTCCTCATGAATATAATTAAGATTCTTATTCTTAAGTTCTTTAATTTTACTCCTAAAAGCCGGCCGTAATCTCTCATATAAATCATTCAAACTTTTAAATTTAATCTCACCGTTCATTATTATCTCCTCACCCTACTAAAATACCAAGGTATCTCATATATATAATTATATAATATTTAGAAATATTTTTAAAGAGGTGTTTATTTGAAACAAAACAAATTCTTAAGTGCTACTTTAATACTCATGTTTGGCGGTCTCATCACCAAAGTATTAGGTTTCATCATCCGTATTATCTACACCCGTATGGTTGGCAGTGATGCTATCAATCTCTACTCTCTTGTTATGCCCACTTATTCTCTAATATTAACTATCGCGACATTCTCTCTTCCTATCGTTATCTCCAAACTCGTAAGCGAACATAAAACAAAGAGTATTACCATATTGAGTAGTGCTACTCTAATAACCATCATTTTAAACTTTCTTGTTATAACCACCATCTATTTCACCAAAGACTTTATTGCCATCAATCTCCTCCATGATGCGAGATGTAGTCCCCTAATCATGGCAATGACTTTCACTTTCCCTTTTGTCTCTATCACAAGCATCTTAAAAGGTTACTTTTTTGGCCGTCAAAATATGCTTCCCAACACTATTTCTAACGTCATCGAACAACTCCTCCGTCTAGCTCTCATATTTCTAATCATTCCCCCCTTAATGGAAATTAGCATCGTCAACGCTGTAATGGGTTTAATCCTTTTAAGCATTGCTACTGAATTAGCATCTATCATCACTTTTATTTTTTTTCTCCCCAAAAAATTCACTCTCACTAAAAAAGACTTAAAACCCAATCTTTCCACCACCAAAGATATCCTAAGTATTTCTCTTCCCACGGTCTCTAGTCGCTTAATCGGCAATATCGGTTTCTTTTTTGAACCCATACTATTGACTAACATTCTTTTGTCATCTGGATATTCCATGTCATTCATCTTAAATGAATATGGTGCCTATAACGCCTACTGCCTCTCTCTTCTTGCCATGCCCTCTTTTTTTATCGCAGCTATTTCTTCCTCTCTCTTACCAGAAATATCAAAATTCCAACACCAAAAAAACATCCCCATGGTAAAAAGACGTATCAAACAAGCTCTTCTTCTCTCATTTTTTGTCGGTACTATTTCTTCTACTCTCATTTTTTTCTTCCGCGACTTCCTCTTACAAACTCTCTATAACACAACCAGTGGCTCCAACTACATCAAAATACTCGCCCCTTTCTTTGTCCTCTTCTATTTAGAAGGTCCCTTAATGAGTATCCTTCAAGGTCTAGGTCTTTCTAAAACCTGTTTTCTCATCAATTTAATTGCCATTATCGCTAAACTAATAACTATGACTGTTCTCTCATTTTGTCATATAGGTATGTATTCTCTTGTTATTGCCGAAATTTTAAATATCACTATTATTGTATATTTAAGCTATCACCAAATGATCAAAAAAATTTAAAAAAACTACTTCAATTCTAAAGTAATTTCTTTACTAGGTATATATTTTATTAATTCTTCATCACTCATTAATTCAGTCATATCATTTATTTTACCACGCAGAATTGCTCTATCTCTTTTCTCACTCTCAGCAAATAAAATTCCTGCCTCTATTTTCTCTTCTATTCCTAAAATAATCGTCTGAAATAACATACTCCACAATTCGATTTTCAAATAACTCCTCCGAATAAGAATTAATATGAAGAACTGCATCTTTTGTCATCTCTACAATATCTCTAATTACATATCGGTCTCTGCTCTGTCT
>CANOGG010000121.1 GCA_947565485.1 uncultured Mycoplasma sp.
CAATAAAACATGAGACAGTTAAGGGGAGTGTGAAAGTGCATACTTGTGAGCATGATGACTGGGTATACGATGCAGTAAAAGAGGAGTATAGAAATGAAACTTTAGGTCATGGGATTGGTGGAGTTTTTGAGATTTTCAAAAAATTAGAGGATTTTAAAGAAAATAAGGGACAGTATGTTGCAACATATAAATATGCTTTTAATTACTCAACAGAGGGAGATTTGGTGTCGGTTTATGGATATTTTGAAGATGCACAAATTCAAAGGGAAGATAAAGTTTTAATGGAGCAAAACAGTTATGATGAAGATATTAAGAAAAAAATAGAAGATAATTATGAGAGTCTTAAAAGTAAAATGGCAACATATACTTATACTTTTGAAAAAGTAGATGGTCAGATTAGATTAGAGGATTTTAAGAGAAGTTAGTTCTCTTTTTTTGTTAGTTAAAGAGTTTTGACATAATGTAAAAGATAATTTATATATGTAGTTAAAGTAATTTAGTATACTGAGAGTGAGGAGATGAGAATTTTTGAATTTAGGTGAAAAAATAGGGGAGCTTAGAAAAAGTAAGGGAATTACACAAGAAAGGCTAGCTGAAAAGATAGGAGTTACAAGACAGACTGTGTCTAATTGGGAAGGGAATGTGACAGTGCCCGATATAGGACAGGCTCTTCTGTTAGCGAAGTTTTTTAAAATTAGTTTGGATGATTTAACGAATAATAATCTTAATGTGAAATGTTATAAAAGGATGGTTTTAGAAAAGCTAGTGGGACAAAAGTGTTTAATTGATTTAGATGATGAGTGTTGCGAGATACCCGATAAGGAATGTTTGGTTATGGAAGTGATGCAAGATTTTGTGAAAATTCAAGTGCAGAAGAAGAAGTTGGTGGAAGAAAAGTTAATCGATATGAGGTTAGTCAGTTCGTTTAAAATCTTGGGTGAGAGGAAGAGAAAGTAATGGAAAAGTTTTTGTTATTAGTTATAGTTTTTATGTTGATTGATATTGAGGGAAAGTTAAATAGAGAAAAAAAGAAAGATGAAAAGAAAAATTGGGATTTGAAAAGTTATCTTAATAAGGAAGTTTATATTGTGCTTGATAATGATGATGTAGATGATGCCTATTTATTTAGTGCAATAAGTAAGACAGTAGGAGTTATAACTGATTTTGATGAGGAATGGTTTGTTTTTAAGTTTTATCATAAAGATAAGCGAATGGAAGTTACAGAGTTTCTTAGAATAGGAGATTTAGAAAGTATTGGTGAGATAAAAAAGTTAGGTGAATAACATTTATTGGGCAATTTCATATAATGGTTTTAAGGGGGAAAATTTATGAAATTTGATTATTGTTATGGGAATCAAGGATATGATTATTTTGATGATTTTGGGTTACAAGTAAAGAAATATAAGCCAATGGCTCCAGAGCAGGAGCAGGCAGAACAGCCTGGTATGGAGTATTTAATGACGCCAAAACCAGTTTTTGATAACCCCAATTATAAAGCTAGTGGAAAGTTAAAAGGGAAAGTGGCAATTATTACAGGGGGCGATAGTGGACTTGGAAGAGCGGCGGCAATTGCTTTTGCTAAAGAAGGTGCAAAGCTTGTTATACCTTATTATAATGAACATAAAGATGCGAATAAAACGCAGGAATATATTGAACGATTAGGGGGCGAATGTTTATTTTTAGCTGGTGATATAAGGGATTGTGATTTTTCAAAATTAATAGTAGCTGAGACATTAAAAAAATTTGGACAGATAGATATTTTAGTTAATAATGCTGGAGTTCAGTATCAAAGTGATACTTTAGAGGGAATTAGTGAAGAACAGTTTGATAAGACAATGAAAGTTAATGTTTATGGGATGTTTTATTTGACTAGGAATGTGTTACCACATTTGAAGGCGGGGGCCTCCATTATTAATCTTACTTCAGTGACAGCATTTTATGGTGAGCCACAATTAATAGATTATGTGACAACTAAGGGGGCGATAGTAGGCTTTACAAGAGCACTAGCCCGAAATTTAGCACTTAAGAATATTCGAGTTAATGCGATAGCGCCAGGTTTTTATTGGACACCACTACAACCAGCTTGTTGGGAAGCGAAGAAGATACCTTCTTTAGGAGCAGATGCGGCAATGGCAAGAGGGGCAATGCCTTATGAGTTAGCACCAACTTTTGTGTATTTAGCAAGTGATGATTCTAGTTATGTGACAGGTCAAGTACTGCATAATAATGGCGGACAGGTTATGGGTTAAAATAGTTTTTGGACTTTTTGGGAGTTTAGTGGTATAATTAGAACTAGTTAAAATATGGAGGCCAAAAATGAATATATATGAAGTATTAAAAGAGTTGGGTATTAAGTATGAAGAGATAAGTCATAAGGCAGTGTTTACAATTAAAGAGGCCTTAGATGAAGAAATACCGAAGAAGATAGCTGGGGTTGAATGTAAAAATTTGTTTTTGAAGTTTCGGGATAAATATTTTTTGGTGGTAATTGAGGCGAGTAAGAGAGTGGATTTGAAAAGTTTATCAAGTTTTGTTAATGTGCCAAGGCTTTCTTTTGCTAGTAGTGAGGATTTAGAGGAGATATTAGAACTTACAGGAGGAAGTGTGACACCTCTGGGAATTATTAATGATGAGTTTAGGCGGGTAGAGTTATTGTTTGATAAAGATTTGAAGGATAAGAAGATTTTAGTGCATCCGCTTGTTAATACAAAGACAATGGCGATTAAGTGGACTGATTTAGTGAAGTTTGTGGAGTGGAAGGGAAGTCGCTATTATATCTTTTAAAAATAAATGCTAGATTTTTTAAGAAATTTAGTGTTTTTATTTGGGGTGTTTGGTATAATGAGATTAGAGATTTATAGAGGATAAGTGATTTATGAAAAAAATAATTTTAATGAGTTTAGTTTTAGGGGTTGTGATTGGTAGTTCTTTTGGATGTAGTAAAGAGTGGCAGAATGCTCAGGAAAGTTAAGTTTTGGAGTATGATAAAGAATTAGGGCAATGCTTAGAAAGAGAGCTTTGGACTTATCTGGTAACAGAAGAGGGTGATTTAACAGATATTTCTTTAGAAGAGATAAAAAACAAAGATTTAGATAAAATTGCTTATTTTAAGGGAGCATATGATAATAATAATTCAGATATGAAATATATAATAGTTTATCCGAAAGATGCACTTTATGAATATGAGGTGATGAGAGATTTTGAAAGATATTTTTATGAAAAATTTGCCGTGTATCAGAGTGAGAGTATTAATGAATTTACAATTTATATTCATAGTAAAGATAATGATGTCGATTTTAATAGTATCGTTAATAAGTGTCAGAAAAAAAGTGTGAGGGAAGGGAAGGCTATTTTGGATGATACGATAGATAATTTAAGAGGAACTACCAAAATAGTTGTGAAATCAAAGAAAGAGGAATTTGGGAAAATAAATGATATTAAAAAAATAGAAGAATTAATAAGTGTTGTTAAAGATAGTATACAATATGGTAATAATTGTTTTGCTGATGGTCATTCTTTGGAGCTGGAGATGTATGATATTAATAATAAATTACTTGATGTTATTTATGTATGGCGAGATGGGAAAAGATTAATTCCTAAAAGTAGCGGAGGCTGTTATTATTATGCGGAAAGTAGTATTGATTTAAGAGAGATTATAGAGAGTGAGACAGATTATGTATTTTATAGTATTTTAGATTTTAGGGAGGATGAGGAACAAGAAGAACAGCTGATTTATGAAGATTTGATGGGAAAATATTATTTAAAGGCAAGGAATAGTAATGAGATTTTGATTAGATTTAAGATAACAGGGCAGGTGATGGCGCTAAAATATGCTTTAGAAAAGGGATATATAAAGGCTCAAAAAGTAGCGAGGGAATATCCAGTTGTTTTGGTAAAAAAATAAAAGTAAGTTATAATTTAAGAGATAAAGGAGAGAGGTTATTATGGCGTTTGATTTTAAGAGGGAGTATAAGGAATTTTATATGCCAAAGAATAGGCCTAGTATTGTAGAGTTGCCGAAAATGAATTATATTGCAATTAGAGGTAAGGGAGACCCGAATGAGGAAAATGGTGATTATAAAAAGACGATAGGTTTGTTATATAATATTGCCTATACTATAAAAATGAGTTATAAAGGAAGTCATAAAATAGAGGGGTTTTTTCAGTATGTTGTACCACCACTTGAGGGTTTTTGGTGGCAAGAGGGAATGGCTGGGAGCATTGATTATGATAAAAAAGGGGCAATGCATTTTATATCATTGATTAGACTACCTGATTTTGTGACAAAGAAAGATTTTGATTGGGCAGTAGAGGAAGCGACGAAAAAGAAGAATGATGATTTTTCAAGAGTAGAGTTTATGACTTATGAGGAGGGTTTATGTGTACAATGTATGCATATTGGTTCTTATGATGAGGAGCCTCTGACGATTAGATTAATGCATGAATATATGAAAGAGCATGGTTATACGTTAGATATAAATGGTGAAAGATTTCATCATGAAATATATTTAAGTGACCCAAGAAAGTGTGAGGTAAGTAAATTAAAAACAGTAATAAGACATCCGATTAAGAAATTTTAAGGAGAAAAGCTTTGGAAAATGCTCATAGTTAAAGATTAAATTTTATATCAAAATTAAAATAGTTAATGTACAAGTTGAATTTTTTTGATAATGAAGATTTTTGATTATCATAAAAGACTATGGAGCAACTTTTTAATGTGGCAGAAATAATATTACTTATAGTTTAAGAATTTTCTACTATAATTTTAAACTATCACTCGTTATCTAGTACATCGTATAAAATATTATTTTTTTAAAATAATTAACTAAAAATTGGCAGAAAAATTACAAACATTTGTTTGAAAAAATAAACGATTTGTAGTATAATGATTTTGGTGATGTCAATGGATTTAGAAGAAAAGTTAAGAATACTTGCAGAT
>CANOGG010000122.1 GCA_947565485.1 uncultured Mycoplasma sp.
TTGCACGTCCGAATCTGTGAGGGTTGTATGGGGAAACTCATGCTTCTACTCGATTCAAGGAACCTAACATCCATTATTCTAAGATAGGAAATTTTCTCCTATCTTTTTCCATTCCTCGTAAAAACTTTTTCTTAAATTACATTTACTATATATATAAATAAAAAATCTTTCCATCACTCTTACAGAAAAATATTTGTAAACCCAAAATAAATGTAATTTTAATGTGAAAAGATAAAGACAAAATCTAAATAATATGTTAAAATATCCTTAGTTATCTAAAAATTTAAAAGAGGTGTAGCATAGATGGCAAGAATGGCAAAAGTAATATCATTAGTAAATCAAAAAGGTGGCGTTGGTAAAACCACCACCAGCATCAATTTAGCTGCAGCTTTGGGCATGGAAGGCAAAAAAACTCTTCTTATCGACCTTGATCCCCAAAGAAATGCTACGACAGGACTAGGACTTTCAAATGGTGATTACAAACACGATATTTATGAAGTTATGGCTGGAGTAAGTAGTATCAAAGAAGCTATCAAAAAAACTAAATTTAAAAATTTATCAATCTTACCCTCAACTATCAACCTAGCTGGTGTTGATGTTGAATTTGTCAAAAAAATGTTAGAAGACCCAGAATTTCATCAAAACCACCAACTAAGAGTGGCTATTGAAGAAATAAGAACCGAGTATGATTATGTCGTTATCGATTGTCAACCTGCTTTAGGCCTTGCAACCATGAATGCCCTCGTTGCTAGCGATTCTGTAATCATTCCTGTTCAATGTGAATTCTTCGCTCTTGAGGGAATCACCCAACTTCTAAACTCTATTATCATGGTCCAATCAAGTATGAACCCATCCCTTAGAATCGAAGGTGTTTTGCTAACAATGCTTGATGGCCGAACTATTATCGGTCTTGAAGTTATCGAAGAAGTTCGTAAATATTTCAAAGATAAAGTCTTTAATACCATCATCCCCAGACTCGTACGTCTAGTAGAAGCTCCAAGTCATGGCAAACCTATAAACGTTTACGATCCTAAAAGCAAAGCAACTATAGCTTACGCTAATTTAGCAAAGGAAGTGATATCACGTGACGGAAACCAATAGAAAAAAAGCTTTAGGAAAAGGATTAGAACAATTATTTTCTAATGAAGTTATCAACTTTGATAAATTCGAAGAAAAAATCGTTGATGAGGGAAAAGAAAATGGCGGTATTGACACTATCCCTCTAGACGAAATAAGAAGTAACCCTTACCAACCCCGTGTCTATTTTGATAATAACGCTTTAGAAGAGCTATCCAAATCTATCAAAGAACATGGTATATTACAACCCATCATTGTTAAAAAAAGCATTAAAGGTTACGAATTAGTAGCTGGTGAGCGTCGTACTAGAGCAGCTCGTCTTGCAGGACTCACAACCATACCTGCCATCATCAAAGATTTTAATGACGTCGAAATGATGGAAATCGCTCTAATTGAAAACATTGAACGTGAAAATCTAAACCCAATCGAAGAAGCTAAAGCTTATGATAACATCATTCGTATCAATAACATCACCCAAGAAGAATTAGCAACCAAATTTTCTAAAAGCCGCAGTTACATAACCAACATGTTAGGCCTCTTAAACCTACCTGAAACAACTGTTAAACTAGTTGAATCAAAGGACTTATCTATGGGTCACGCTAGGGCTTTAAGTAAACTTGAAGATGAAGACAAAATCAATGAACTAGCTTTAAAAATAGTTCGTGACGGTCTAAGTGTTCGCGAAACTGAAAAAATAATCAATCTTGAAGGTCTTCCTAAAAAACATAACATCATGCGAAACCAAACTTTTGATATTAAATATAGCATTTACGAAAATTTATGTCGTGAAAGACTCGGTGTCAAAGTCAAAATAAAAAAATCGAAATACCCTATAAAGACGATTCCGAACTAACTAGAATTTTAGAAGAACTAAAAATTTACGTTGAAGGTGAATAATATGGAATTTTTTGAAAAACTATTTGAAGCATTTATGACCAAAAAAGTTTTTGGTACTCTAATGGTTATCATCATTGCTTATCTTTCGACTGAATTTATCAACAACATTATATCCAAAATGTTTATCACTGGCAAAACCACTTTTGAAGTCAAAAGGCGTAAAACCATTATTAGACTCTTTCAAAACTTTTTCAAATACATCGTCTGGATAATTGCCCTTTTAACAATCCTTAACTTTTACGGTATTAAAACAAGTTCTATTATCGCAAGCCTTGGTGTTGTGGGCGCTGTTCTTGGTCTTGCTCTTCAAGATACCATCAAAGATATTATCAGTGGAGTTACCCTCATACTCGAAAATTATCTTGCGGTTGGCGATATTGTCACTTACAATGATTTCACAGGCGAAGTAATCGAATTAAACATTCGCACTACAAAAATCAAAAAAGCCAGTGGCGAAGTCATGATTGTCTCTAATCGTAACATCGATACCATTATTAATTCATCTCAAAAGAAAGCCAATATCTATCTTGAAATTGATACTGCTTATGAAAATGACACTAAAACAGTCGAAAAAATCTTAAAACAAGTAGTAGCGAACGCTATCAAAGAAGGATTAATCTTAGATGATAGTGAATACTTAGGTATCAACGACCTAGGCTCATCATCAGTCAAATACTTAATCAAAATAAATTGTGACCAACAAAATCGTTACACTGTCCGTCGCGAAATGTTACGCAAAGTAAAACTTGCTTATGAAAAAAACAATCTCAAAATTCCATACAATCAAATAGAGGTGCACCATGGACAAGACCTTTAAATTAAATGATAATATTATCATGAAAAAGCCTCATGCCTGTGGTACCAATCTTTGGACAATTATAAGATGCGGTGTTGATATCAAACTAAAATGCGTCAATTGTGGAAGAGAAGTAATGCTTGACCGTCTCGAATTTACCCGCAAATTAAAAAAGAATTTAGGAGGAAATAATGAAGAAAAGGACAATTAAGGAAAAAATAACCCTTGACCCTATAATGACTCTAATCATACTTATAATTATTACCATACTTGTAAGTGGTTTCTTAGGTCTCTTAGGAGTTCAAGTAAATTATAATACCATATCGGATGGTGTAACTCTTGAATACACTCAAGGTCTTGTAACAGTAGAGTCTTTATTTAGCTTGAGTGGTCTAAAATATATTTTCACGACAGCAGTGTCTAATTTTGTCTCATTTACTCCTTTATCAAGCCTTATCATTACTTTAATCGGAATCGGTATCATGGAAAAGAGTGGCTTCTTAAAAACAGCTATCACTCTTTTAACCAAAAAAGCCAAGAAAAAAAATGTCACCTTCGCTTTAGTACTTATTTGTTTATTATCAAGCATCATGGGCAATCTTCCCTATGTGGTAATGATTCCCTTAAGTGCCCTAATATTCATGTATGGTAAGCGTAACCCTTATATCGGTATCATCTCATCTTATGCCGCCTTAAGTATCGGTACGGGAATTAGCCTTTTCTTAACAAGTGTTGATTCTAGCCTCTTAAGTGGCACTCTACTTGGAGCTCATATGATAAACCCTCATTATACAATCACCACGATGGCTTTTATTCTTATCATGGCGGTTGCCATTATTCTCTTATCGATAGCGATAACTGTTATTACAGAAAACTATATTGCTCCTCGTCTACCAAAATATGAATTTCCTGAGAGTTCAATCGAAGAAGAATTTACTGTTAGCAACAAAGAATTAAAAGGTTTAGTCTTTGCTGGCTTCGCAGGCTTTTTATACTTACTATTCTTTATATATAGTATTATCCCTGGGCTTCCTTTATCCGGCGCTTTACTAGATCATTCTCAAACCTTTTACATCGACAAATTATTTAGTGCCTCTTCATTCTTTAGTAATGGCTTTGTCTTCGTTGTCACTATGCTTTTCATAATAGTTGGCCTAGCCTATGGTATTGGTGCTAAAACTATCAAAAATAACAAAGAACTATGTGACGACTTAGGTCATAGTATTGATGGCATAGGAAAAACCATCGTTCTCATTTTCCTCGCTTCTATCTTTATTAGTATTTTCAAGCGAACTAATATCGGCGAAGTCATAACCGCGGCTCTTATCAACATTCTAACCATCGACTCTCTAGGCACATTCCCTCTCATAATTATCTTATTTATTATAAGTGGGCTTGCTACCCTTTTCTTGCCAAACTCGTCATTCAAATGGGCAATCATGGCCGGAATCGCCGTTCCAACTCTTATGGACGCCGGAATTTCTCCTGAATTTACCCAAGTAATATTCCGTTTTGGTGAGAGTGTTACCATGGCTCTAACCCCTCTAATGGCCTATTATGTAATTTATCTTGCTTATTTAGACCGCTACAACCAAGATAAAAAACCTATAAACTTATTCAAAACTTTAAAATACCAATTACCATATTGCATCATCGCTGGTATTATCCTACTCGCCCTCTTAATAATATGGTAT
This sequence comes from uncultured Mycoplasma sp., assembly GCA_947565485.1. Lineage (GTDB taxonomy): Bacteria > Bacillota_I > Bacilli_A > RF39 > UBA660 > Caccenecus. The sequence goes on from CANOGG010000122.1 coordinate 4,465, forward strand.
ATCATTGGCCTACCAATAGGTATTCATGGTATTATCAACATTTAAAGAGACTATCTAACCTAAATAATTGGTTATAGTTTCTTTTTTATTCCTATTTAAACATTAAAATACTAAATATCCTTTTTTTATAAATTTTCCTGTGCTATAATAGCATACATAAATTTAAGAGGACTTAACATGTTTGATATAACTAAAAAAATAAAAGAAATTTTAGAAAGTGAAGCAAGTTTTTACTAGAAACTAAAGAAGATATCACAAACCTAAGAAAAGAAGACTGTGTCAAAAAAATAACTGATAACAGATTTAAGGAGTTAACTCAAATAGTCGATTCTATTGAAATCAAAGATGATAAATTCTATGCACAATTAATTGAAACAATTAGTATTTATATAGATACAT
>CANOGG010000123.1 GCA_947565485.1 uncultured Mycoplasma sp.
CCTTTTCTCTTTGGATAGAGGCAATTTTACCTTCATGGATGATTAGGCCATCACGAATAAGACGCATTTTAGAATTATTTTTAATGAGACCATCTAAAACATAAGAACCAGCAATATTACCAACTTTAGAAAATTTGAAGATTTTTCGAATTTCAGCAGAACCTAAGACTTTCTCTTCAAACTCAGGGTCGAGCATTCCCCTCATCGCAAGTTCAATTTCTTCGATACATTTATAAATTATGGTGTATAGACGAATATCAACATTATATTCTTTAGCAAGGTCTTTAATGGCATTAGATGGACTGACATTAAAACCAATGATAATAGCGTTAGAAGCATTAGCTAGGACGATATCACTTTCAGTAATAGTTCCAATTCCAGAACGAATCACGTTGATTTTAACACCCTCGACATCGATTTTTAATAAGCTATTTTTAACAGCTTCCTCAGAACCACGAACATCAGTTTTTAAAACAACGTTGATTTCTTTTTGGCCGTCCTTAATCTTGCTAAATAAATCATCAAGAGATATAACACCACGGTTATATTTGCTTTCTTTTTCCACAAGTTTTCTTTTCTCGGCAATTTCTTTGGCTTCTTTTTCAGTTTCAAAAGCCATGAATTTATCGCCAGCACTAGGATTTTCACTGAGACCAGTTATTTCCACTGGCGTTCCAGGATGAGCCATCGTGATAGATTCGCCTAAGTCATTTTTCATCGTTCTTACTTTACCAGAAGTAGTACCGACAACAATAGGGTCGCCTAGTCTTAGAGTGCCATTTAATATTAAGAGACTAGCAACACCACCAATGTTTTTGTCTTGACGAGATTCGATTACGGAGCCGATAGCATAACGATTAGGGTTAGCTTTTAGGTCATTTATTTCACTAATAGCTAAAATAGTCTCTAATAGTTTATCAATGCCGACACCAGATTTGGCAGAAATATTGATGAAAGGTACATTTCCACCCCAGGCCTCAGGTGTGATATTTATTTCGACCATTTCAGTCATGATACGGTCGGGATTAGCATCAGGTTTATCAATTTTGTTAACAGCGACAATGATTGGGACTTTAGCACTTAAAGCATGGTCGATAGCTTCCTTGGTTTGAGGCATAACACCATCATCAGCGGCCACGATTATAATAACGATGTCAGTAACACTAGCACCACGAGCACGCATTTCGGTGAAAGCGGCATGGCCTGGGGTATCGATAAAAGTTATCTTATGACCATCAGTTTCAATTTGGTAAGCACCGATAGCTTGAGTAATACCTCCTGATTCACTATCAACGACATGGGAATTACGAATGTAGTCAAGAAGAGTCGTCTTACCATGGTCGACATGACCCATGATAGTAACAATAGGTGGACGAGGGACTAAGTCTTCCTCAGAATCGATTACTTCGTATTCTTCAAAGTTAGAAACATCTTGGGTTTCTTCTCTTTTTAAAGTTTTATGATATTCTAAAGCGATAATTTCCGCATTTTCAAAATCGATAGGATTATTTAGAGATATCATAAGACCTAGAGTCATAAGCTTTTTGATGATATCGGTACCACTGATGTTAAGTTCAGAAGCTAACTCGCCGACTGTCATACCATCTTTAAAAACGATAATACTCTCGTCTTTACTATTTTTCATAAGCTTATCTTTATTCTTATACATCTCTTTACGTAATTTAGAATAATCTTTTACCTCAGTTTGATCTTTCTTTTTCTTTAATTTTTGTTTTTTATCAGTGATATTGATATTTTTAGTAATATTACTACTTTCAACGATTTCATCAACGACCTCATCAATAGTGTCCTCTTCTTCGTAAGAGTCTTCTTCAACACCAATTAAATTAATCGCATTATCAAGAGAGATAACATCATCATCAGTTAAAATATCCTCTCCATTTTTTACTTCTATCCCTAAGTCAGTACATTTTTTTAAGATTTCCGCAACACTTAAATTGACATCTAGGGCATATTCTTTTACTGTCATATAAACACTCCTTCCTTTTTTTCACTTTAGTTATATTATATTTTTCTTTTATTATATTATTTATTAGGGATAAATATACTACTTTATTTATGAGCATAATGAGATAGCTTCATCGTAGATATTGTCAGGAACTTTAGTATTTAAAGTTCGTTCTAAGATGCCACTTAGTCGTGCTTTATTAATGACTTCGACATCCTTTTTTAGATATGCTCCCCGTCCATTTTTTTTACCAGTGGTATCAATTATTACTTCGCCCTCAGGGGTTCTAACAATACGAAGTAAATCTTTTTTTTCACATTTTTCTTTAGTTATAACACAAGAGCGCATAGGAATTTTTTTGGTTTTCATTTATCGGCCTCTTTTTCTATTATTTTATTTACAGAACCACTTAAAATACGGCTTGTGGCATCTAGAGACGCTATTTCTTTTTCTAGCCTTTTTATTTTATTACCTGATTTTGCTTGTCTATCTTTTAAGAGCATAAAATCTTTTAAATCCATAGTTAGTTCTCCTCAAATATTTTTTTAGGTATTTTATTTATTTCCTTCTTCATTTATTTCTTTCATAGTTTTAATATTTATCTTGTATTTAGTAAGACGACTTGCAAGTTTGATATTATTGCCACCCTTACCAATAGCAAGTGATAATTGGTCATCAGGAACAACGGCAAGAGCTTCTTTTTTCACTGGGTCAATAATATTTACAATCGCATTTTTAGCCGGACTTAAGCTGGAAGCAATATATTCCTCAGGAACATCGCTATATAAAACTACGTCTATTTTTTCGCCATTTAGTTCTTTTAGGATACTTGCAATACGAGAACCACGTTCACCGATACAAGTACCGATAGCATCAATTTTTTCATTAGTAGAAGAGACTGCGACTTTACTACGAACGCCAGCTTCACGAACACAAGCATGCATGATTAGCGTGCCGTCTTGGAGTTCTGGTATTTCAAGTTCAAATAATCTTTTAACGAAACCATAGTGTTTTCGAGATAAAAGAATTAAAGGTCCTTTAGGGTTGTTTTCTAGTTTAGTGACATAAACGCGAATATTAGAACCCATTTTGATAGTTTCGCCCGGAATGATATCATTCTTAGGTAATATTCCTCTAGTCCGACCGAAGTCTATATAATAGTTCTTAGCATCTTCCATTGCGACTAGGCCAAGTAACATTTCATCTTGTTTATCTTGAAATTCTTCAATAATACTGTTTTTCTCAGCTTCACGAATTTTTTGAGTTAGAACTTGTTTAGCAGTGGAAGCAGCGACACGACCAAAGTCTTTTGGGGTGACCTCAGTTTCGATAGTTTCGCCAACTTGGATGCCAGGGACTAGTTCTTCAGCTTGTTCTAAAATAATTTGGGCATCGGGATTAATCTCTGGGGGTATTTTAACGATGTTCCCCTCTTCGTCAGTTGTCTCGTGGCCAAAGTCGACATCATCGACAACGACTAGATAAGATATAACTTTGATTTCGCCGGTTTCTTTATTTATTTCAACACGAGCATTGGTTTTAGAATCAAAATTCTTTTTGTAGGCCGTAAGTAAAGCTTGTTCCATACCTTCAAAAACAACATCTTCACTTATTCCTTTTTCTTTAACAATATTTTTTACTGCTTTAATGAATTCCTCGTTATTCATTATCTTCACCTCTTTCTTTGGATACAACATCTAATATGTAAGAATCATCAGTAAAATCATAGGCATCAACGATGGGATTAATGATGTTGGTAGCTTCCACAATAGTGTCTAAATCGATACCGCCAACTTTGTCTAAAACGACTGATAAAACATTGTAATTACCACTGTTTTTGTCATAGGTTAGACTATCAACGATGATTTCTTCAGGGGTTAGAGCTGTACTTATTTTTTTCTCTAGTTCTTCGAGACTTTTTTTCATAACTCACCTCTTTAAAATAATAATAAAAGTGGGAAGTTTCACGCCCACTTAAATCTGTCTTTTTAATTATATCATAAAATATTTATTTGTCAAAAGTTTTAGTGATAGTTTTTTAAAATATTTGTTATTTTGGAGAGTTATTTGGTTAAAAATGATGGATGTTGGTATGCAAACCCAAGAAAATGGTTTAAAAGGGATTGATAAAAATATTTTTCAGGAGTTTCTCTCAGGTAAGTTGTGATTTTGGCAGATAAGAGTTCTACTACTTCCCTCTCTTGGTTGGTGAGAATTAAAGCTATTTCTTGGAAATTAAGGTTTAAGTTATGGTCTTTAATCGGAACTTAAACACTTTTTAAAATCGAAAATCGTATAAACCATTATAAAATGGTTATTTTTTTGTCAAATTCCGCACTTTAATATTGCGTACATTTCACGTACATTGTATAATGTTAATATAAGGGATGAATTTATATGAGAATTAGAATTGTTAAAACTGCAAATACTACTCAATATGCAATTATTAAAGATATTAATAAAAATGGGAAAAGAACCACTTGTGTCTACGAGAATCTTGGAACATTAGATAAAATTAAGATTCGTTCTGGTACTATTGAGCCAATGGAATGGTTAAATAATTATGTGAAACAATTAAACAAAAAACAAAAAAATGATAATCTTAAAGTCATTATAGAAAAAAACACGAGTAAAATTATTGATAAAAATATTCAATGTTCTTTCAATATTGGTTATTTATTCTTACAAGATATCTATTACAAATTAGGTTTAAATCAAATATGTGTTTCTATCACTGATAGATATCAATTCAAATTTGACTTGAATGATATTCTTTCCAAATTAATCTACTCTAGAATCTTATTCCCAGCTGGTGTTAGAATACATTTATAGACACAAAAGTATGGACAACGTGATATAATAAA
>CANOGG010000124.1 GCA_947565485.1 uncultured Mycoplasma sp.
CCCCAAAAATTGCCTCACAACTTAAAAAAAACTTGAATTTAATCAAGTTATTTCATTTTAAATGCATCTTTTGTATTGAAATAATACTGACAACCACTCGCTATTGCTAAGATAGTTGCTATAATAATTAAAGCTGAAGCAACATTAATACCAATAAATTCAAAAGGTAAATTATAAAACATCGTAAGAGCTATGCCAATCATCATACACATTGTCTTAGCCTTACCTAAATAAGAAGCTGCAACCACTTTTCCTTTATTCCCACTTGCCATCTTAAACGAATCTACAAAAATATCTCGTGTAATAATAATAACTGGTACTGCAACACTTATAAACCCATCGTAAGCTAGTACTATGAGAAGCCCATTTACCAATACTTTATCCGCAATGGCATCCATTACTTTTCCAAAATCTGTCACTAAATTTCTACTTCTCGCAATATAACCATCCAAAAAATCTGTAACCGCTGCGAGCACAAAAAGAACCCCCGCAATAATATACTTTAAGTCAACTACTATTCTCCCATCAATCATATATGTCGGAAAACTCATTCCCAAACTATACCATGGCACAATAAGCATAACTAAAATTAATATTGCCACTATTATCCTTCCTAAAGTAAGCTTATTTGGTAAATTCATAAATTGCCACCTCTTCTTTCTTAAAAATTCACGTAACTTATCTCACTCGTCACATGATTGTCTATTGTTATTTGTTTAATACTCCAAAAAATTGCCAATATAACTAAGACTATAATTACAATATAGAGTGTCACATAATAACTTCGACTATATTTATGTGGTCTTCTTGTATAAGGACTAGCTACTTTATTTGTCTCTTCTCTTGCTTCTTTTTTAGCCAATCTTTCAATCTCTTTGACTGGAATTCTTGAAGTATACTCAAACATATACTCATTAAAATCATCGATTAACTCTCCACTATCAAGCCCCAGATACTTAGCATAATTACTAATATATTCTTTCAAAACAAAAATATCCTTAAAACAGCCAATTCTTCCTTCTTCAATATTTAGTAAAAATTCATTCTTAATATTTAAATCATTACTAGCTTCCTCAATACTAACTCCTGAAGATTCTCGAGTTTCTCTTAACAAACTCCCAATGCTATCCAAGTTTTACTCACCTCTAACTTATAAAATTTTTCAAAAATAATATTCCTAAGCCATGTTCTGTTCTCGAATATCTCGAGCGACAAATATTTATCTACCAAGCAATTACTTGGTCCCTTACGCCATTCATATTTTTTTGTAAGAGCTCTCCTACCAAATTTGGATTTCTCACTCGCGGGGTTTACCACGTTCCACTTCCGTTGTTTCCAACTTCTTCGTCACTATGGCACTTTAACCTTACTAATATCATGAGCATAACGCTTTTAGATACCCTCGGGGCCGTTAGACATTTCGCCTACCTTAGGTTATTTTTTCCCTAAGCACGAACACTACAGTCATCTCAGAATCTGTGTGAGCATGGACTTTCCTCTACATAATCTCTATGCAGCATTTGTCTGAATATTAATTTTCAAATTTACCAAAAACAACTTTCTCTAACTGACTAATTCGGCGCAACAAATCAACATTACTTGCTCCCCCATTATTAGCCCCTTCGTTAGCAACAAGTTGCTCTCTAAGTTTTCTAATCTCTGCCTTAAGTTTCGTATTATCCTCTGTCAAATCTTTAATATCCTTCTCATTCTTTTTAATTATATTGATAAATTCCGTATAATCACGTATAACCATATCTAAATATTTATCAACTTCTTGCGGACGATAACCTCTAGCATCAATTTTAAAATCTTTATCAAGTATTTCCTGTGGAGTCAAATAAATCTTATCGCTATACATCTTTTCCCACTTCCTTTAACTTATTTCTATTATATAATTTTTTAGGGTATTTTGTCAATCTGTAGTCTTTAATAATGTAAATTTTATTATTCCCAAAAAGAAAAAAAGACTCTCCTAAAGCCTTTCCTCTTCTATCATCACTGGCAATTCTAAAAAACTTAAAGCCCAATTACTATTCTCCATATCTATTCTAAATATTTGAAATATCGAATTTAATAAGTCCACCATTTCTCTTACAGTTTCTTCTAAAACTTTCTCTTGCTCGGGTTTCTCTGCTAAATTTTCTGTCTCTACTTTTTTAACTTTTTTCGCACTCTTATTTTTCTTAACTTCACTTTTCTTCTTAACATTATTAGTTTTAGTTCCTGTCTTAGCCTGTTCCTTAATATCTTTAAGTTCTTCTGTTTTTTCTTCGGCTTTCAAAACCTCTTCTTTTGTAATACTATCTAAACTTAAACTATTATCTTTCTTATCTTGTCCTACTGTCGTATTATTTACTTGTTCTCTATTACCAGAAACTTCTTCTATCTTGCTACTATTATCTTCTTCTTTTAACTCATCTTCTTTATCACTATTACTAATCTCTTCTTCTCTAACTACTTTAATAACTAAACTTGGATTATTCGCTGGTAATATATCAGCCCTTGGATTACCCGCTGAAATTTCTATATCATCTGTTCCAATCTCTATCATCTCATCTTCTACGTTATCTCTAACTCTAAGCACCAACTTAAACAAATCCGCAGACTTCGTTTTTATTCTAGTATCTAAACTCGTTGAAAAACCACACATAATCTTCTTATTATAAGATATATTAAATATTGCTAAACTCTCTGTTCCAATTATTTCTACTATTTCCTCATCTATAAGATAATTACCACCAACCGCGGCTACTCCATCTTGATGCTCATAACTATCTAAACTAAGAATTACCTCAAAAGTTTCGCCAATCATTACCTCTGTTGGCCCCACCAAACTAAGATTAGCCTTATTTTTTGCATAGACATTATCACTGCCAACCACCACTAGAACCATAAGTCCTACTAAATATAACATTTTTTTCATTATATTTTCCCCCTAAAACAATTAGTATTCTACTATAATCTATGCCATTTGTCAAATTTTCTTTTCCAAAACTTTCCAAAAAATCATAATAATTCACTCCCCCCATCAATAGTTTTCTCTAAAATTAAAGAACTCTCTAACTTAAAACTAACCTCATCTACTACTTTCAAAACATCATTAATTAAAATCTCATCTTTCATTTCCTATTTTATCCTTTCCTAAAACTATCATATCAAATTTTTTTCACTTTTGCATCAAACTACCCTTTTTTCGACAAAACTTCCCTTATTTAGACAATGTAAACTTTTTAGTAAATAAAATTAAGATTTATGGAATTTTTTTCTAATATATAGTATAATTTAACCAGGTGATTACATGAAGTATCCAGGCCACATCAATAAAACATATAAAAAAGTTATCAATTACTCCAATCGTGGTATGAACCTAGAAGAAGCAATCAATAGCGCTTGCAAATATTACTTAGACCAAGACTTGGCTGTCATCTACAAAAAACCTACCCCCATCGGAGTTGTTGAAGTTGACTACAAAAATGGTGCTACAATCAATAAAGCTTATTTTAAAGAACCATCAACCCTCGACTATAACGGAATATATAAAGGTAAATATATTGAATTTGATGCTAAAGAATGTGCCACTCCTACTTCATTTCCTCTCAAAAATGTCCATGACCACCAAATATCTCACATCAAAAGAATTATCAATCATCATGGCATTGCCTTCTTAATAATCGCCATTAACAATAACTACTATTTATTTAAAGGAGAAGATTTTCTTGAATTTATCGCTCATAAGACAAGAAAAAGCATTCCCTTAAATATAATAGAAAGTAAAGGATATAAATTAAATTACAATTATAACATTGGCATTGACTATTTAAAAGGTCTCGATATTGCCTATAAGGAGCTGATTTTATGAAAAAAACTAAAGTTAAAAAAGAAAAAACTGCCAAATCACCCAAAGTTAAGAAAAAACATAGTGTTAAAAATGGCATCTTAATATTTTTAATAAGTTGTGGTATCTTAGTTGCCTCATCTGTTCTAGCCTTCGCTCTATATATAATTATCACCTCACCAGACTTTATCCCTAATGAACTATATAATAAGGAAGCAACTATAATTTATGCTAAAGATGGTACTACTGAACTTGCACGTTATGGCAATGAAAACGTCGAACTAATCACTTATAATGACTTACCCCAAGTCTTAATCGACGCTTTAGTCGCTACTGAAGACTCAAGATATTTTCAACATAATGGCTTTGATGCCGCTCGTTTTCTAAAGGCATCTCTTGGACAATTAGCCGGTCAAAACGCCGGTGGAGCATCAACCCTTTCCATGCAAGTTATCAAAAATAAATTCCAAAAGAAAAAAGATGGTACTGTTGAATCAAGTGGTATTAAAGGTATTATTCGTAAATTCAGTGACATCTATATGGCGGTCTTTAAACTAGAAGCGGTCTATACAAAAGAAGAAATTATCGAATTTTACTTAAATTCACAATGGCTCGGTGGAGGTTCTATCAACTATGGTTCTATTACTGGTGTTGAACAAGGAAGTCAATATTTCTTTGGCAAATCAGTCTCTGACTTATCTCTTCCTGAAGCCAGCCTCTTAGTAGGAATATTTAACAACCCTTCTTACTTTAGTCCTTACAGTAACCCAGAAGGCGCCACTAGTCGTCGTTCCACGGTCTTAAACTTAATGGTCCGCCATGGTTACATTAGTGAAGAAGAAAAAGAATTTGCCGAATCTGTTTCTGTTGAAAGTCTACTTATTGACCATTCTGAAAGTTCAAGTAATAGCAAATATCAAGCCTTTATTGATTATGTTATCTGGCAAGTCAAAAAAGAAACTGGCGATGACCCTTATAA
>CANOGG010000125.1 GCA_947565485.1 uncultured Mycoplasma sp.
CATGAGAATATTTGGAGAATAAATCTTGGGTAAGATTATTTTCGATACGAAAACGACGAAACTCTTGGCAGAAAATCTCGTTTAGTTCTAGGGCATCATAAGAGGCTTCAATATAATTTACATCATAATCCATAAGTATCACCTCCTATATTGTATCATATTTGATACAAAAATTAAAGTTTAGGTTGAAAAAAGATTTTAGATGTTATATATTTAATTAGTAACGAAAGGATATTTTTATGGAAATTAAAAAAGAAAAATATTTTGATTATTATACGAATCAGGAAAAAGAAGCGGATATGATAATCGGTTCTAAAACGGAGTTTTTAGAGGAAAGAAATAAAGGTTATATGAATAATATTGCTTTATCATTCGGCAATAAGAAGATAACTTTTGAAGAATTGCATCAAAGAATTGAGGAGTATGCAAGAGCGTTATATAACGCGGGAATAAGAAAAGATGATGTAATTGGAGTTTGTTTAGTTAATACGCCAGAGTCTGTTTATACGCTATATGCACTTGATAAAATAGGTGCCTTAATTGTAGGACTTAGTCCTCTTAATAACGAGTATAAAATGCGAAGAGATATTGACATGATTAAACCACAAAGAATTATTAGTGTTGATATGCTTTACGGGAAGTCAAAGGCAGCATGTGAGGCACTTAATATATCACCAATTTTGTATTCACCAATGGAATCAATGAGTAATCCATTTTTGAAGGCAATATATAATGCTAAACAAATAATGGATGGAAATAGAGTACCAGGCTTAGAACATAATTTAAGTAAAATAGTTAAAAATTATAAAGACGGGTATTATAAAGAACAGAATTATGTGCCAGGGACGGTATCAGATATCCTCTTTACTGGAGGGTCAACTGGAGTTCATAAAGGAGTTATGCTTACTAGTGATGGACTTAACGGGGTAGTTCAAGGTGTAGATGACGTCTTTATTTTAGAGCCAGGGATGAGACATCTGGGAAATATTCCATTTGGTCATATGGTGTTTGGAAGATTTGTTCTACATTATGTACTCGCAAAAAATATGGAGTATGCTTTAACTTTAGATGCAATGCCTAATAAATTTTTAGAAGAAATTATTAGAACCCAATCAGATGGAGCGATGGGTGGCCCAGTTCACTGGTTAAATTTAATAAATAATCCTCTTATAAAAAAAGGATGTACTTCCCTAAAGCAAGCGGTGTCTGGTGGAGAAATGTTAAAAGATGCGGATGCTAAAAAAATTCATGAGGCATTTAGGATGATGAGGCTTGATATCGAACTTGGTGATGGTTTAGGTTTAACTGAGATGTGGGCGCCGACGAATATAAAAATGGGTGGAAAGAATACACCAGGGACAATTGGTTATCCAATAGGGTTTGTAAAAAATAAGATAATAGACCCAAAAGTTATTGAAAATGCTGTACCAGGTGAGAGAATAGATTTAAGTGAAGTGCCAGTTGGTGAAGCTGGGTTGTTATTAGTTAATGGTCCAGGAATGATGAAGGGTTATTTAAATAATAAGGAAGAGACAGATAAAGTTTTCTTCGAAGATTTAGATGGAACTAGATGGTATAATACTGGTGATTTAGCATTTAGAACAGGTATCAATAATAACGAAGTTAAGTTTGCGGGAAGAAAGAAAAGAAATTTTGTGTGTGGGGTAGATAATATTTATCCAGAACAAGTAGAACAACTTATAACTCAAATTCCGGAAGTATTAGAAGCTGTAGTAACAGAAGTTCCAGACGAGAAATATCAGTTTTTGCCAGTGTATCATATTCATATTAAAGATAATACGGTGGATACAGAAAAGCTTAAAAATACAATTGAGGTATTAATTTTAAGTACACTTGGCGCTAGTGCTCTTCCTGGTTATATTAATTATACTTTAGAGAATTTACCAAGAACAGATAATGGTAAATTAAATGCACCATTATTAAGAGAAAAAGCATTGATGGAATTTCAAAATAAAGAATTAGAATTAGTAAGAAAGATGTATTAAATGTCTTTCTTTTTAATTGAAATAATGGCTATATTATGTTAAAATTAGAGATAGTAAGGAAGTGTAATCATGGGGCTTTATTTTTCTATATGTAGTCTAGCTTTTATTTTAATTTTGATGTATAATTTTTTTGCCAAAGAGCGAATTAATAATTTAGAAACTAAGATATATAAGTATTTGTTGTTGTTAACTACTTTTGGTTTGACTCTCGATGTTATTACAAGTATTCTTTATAATTCAGGTGTGAACTATGATAATATCTTTTATATTTTAGCATCGAAGTTTGTTTTTGTTTATTTTGTTGTGTGGTTTATCCTACTGACGTTTTATATTAAAATTATAAGTATTTCTAATATGGAAAATTCGAAAAAAATAATTAATAAAACATTTAATATATTTCTACTTTTATTTATTTTAGTTACCCCTTTTATATTTATATTACCGATTAATTATAAAGAGATAAATAATGTTATTGTGCCACAGGGAATACCGGTTATTTTAACATATGGTGTAAGTTTTATGCTTATTATATATGGTGTTTATGTGACAATTCGTTACCGTAAGAATATAGCACGTAATAAAGCTAAGCCCTTATATGCTTTTGTAATACTGCTAGTTGTTAATTTTACGATTCAAAGATTTTTTTCAGAAGCTTTCTTGATTAATTTTCTGCTTACTTTGACAGTAATTATAATGTATTTTACGATTGAAAATCCTGATGTGAAAATGATTCAACAGTTAAATATGGCAAAAGACCAAGCGGAGAAAGCAAATCAAGCAAAGACAGAATTTTTGTCTAATATGTCACATGAGATAAGAACACCACTTAATGCAATTGTAGGCTTTAGTGAATGTTTACTTGAGGCGAAGAATAGTGATGAGACAAAAGAATTTGCACAGGATATAGTTAATGCATCAAATAATTTGTTAGAGATTGTTAATGGGATACTAGATATTTCGAAGATTGAGGCTAATAAAATGGAGATTATTCCAAAAGAATATAATCCAAGAGAAGTATTTAATTCATTATGTAAGCTTGTAATTCCTAGAATAGGCGATAAACCAATTGAGTTTAAGTCTTATTTTTCGCCGGACTTGCCGGGTATTTTAAAAGGAGATATGGCAAAGGTTAAACAGATTGTGCTTAATATTTTAACAAACGCGGCGAAATATACAGATAAGGGAGAGATATCATTTACAGTTAATTGTATTAATAGACCAGAGACAAATACAAGTCTTCTTTATATTTCAGTTAAAGATACAGGAAGAGGGATAAAAAAAGAGGATGTTGAGAGACTTTTTAATAAATTTGAGAGGATAGATGAAGATAAGAATACAACAGTTGAGGGTACAGGTCTTGGACTTGCGATAACAAAGAGTTTAACAGAAATGATGGGGGGAAGAATTAATGTATTTAGTAAGTATGGTGAGGGGTCGACGTTTAGAGTTTATTTAGAGCAAGAGATAGTTAGTATGGAAATTCCTGAGGGAAATCAGGAGGAAATTGAGATTGATTATGAGGCACATAAAGGTAAGAGAATATTGGTGGTTGATGACTCTAAGATTAATATAAAAGTTGCTTGTCAAATTCTTAAGCCATATAGCTTTAATGTAGTAAGTGCTGAGAGTGGGTATGAAGCGCTCGATATTGCGAAGTCTCAGACTTTTGACCTTATTTTGATGGATATTATGATGCCAAAGATGAATGGGATTGAGGCGCTTAGAAGATTAAAAGAAATAAATGGGTTTAATGTGCCAGTGATTGCTTTAACAGCGGATGCAATAGAGGGACAAGATGAGAAATATATTAGTGCAGGTTTTAATGATTATTTATCAAAGCCGATAGATAAGTATGAACTTAATAGAGTTTTAAATAAATTTTTAGGAGGTAAAGATGAGAAATAAAGAAGTATTAGAAAAAAGGGGAGTAGACGTTAAGGCTAGTTTAGAGTTTTGGGGTGATATGGAGAGTTATGAGGAGAATTTAAAAGAGCTTAGAGATTCTTTAAGTTCTAAATTAGATAATATATTATATTATAAGAATAATCAAGATTGGAGTAATTATGCCATTTTAGCACATAGCATTAAGAGTGAGGCGAAATATTTAGGCTTTATGAAAGAGGCGGAAGTGTTTTTGGCTCATGAGTTAAGTGGTAAAGAAAGTAATGGAGAGTTTATTAATGCTAATTTTGAAGAGTTTAAGAAAACAGTGCAAAGTATTATTGAAGTTATAGATGAATATTTTGGAGGTAGTTCTAAAAAGAATATCTTGATTGTTGATGACTCTAATATTGTTATAAATTTTATTGATAAAAATATTAGTGAAGAGTTTAATAGTGTTAAAGCGAATAATGGAAAAGAAGCTTTGAATATTATCGAGAATAATGAAGTGTATGCGATAATGCTGGACCTTAATATGCCTAGTTTAAACGGGTTTGAAGTGCTTGATTATTTGAAAAGTCATGACTTGATTGAGAAGATACCAGTGGTGGTAATAACAGGTGATGATACAGAGGATACAATAAAAAAAGCTTTTTCCTATCCAATATTAGATGTAATTAATAAACCATTTAATGATGAAAATATTAGAAGAGTGTTAGTTTCCATTAAGAGTTTTTATGATAAACATTAGGGTTTTAAACTCTTTTTTATTTGGTGAAAAGTACTATAATTAGGCCATAAATGTTTATGATAAGTTAGCTAGGATACAATATTATAAATTTTAATATCAATCATGTAATTTTGGGGATGATGTAATAT
>CANOGG010000126.1 GCA_947565485.1 uncultured Mycoplasma sp.
CAATATTTGAAGTGCCCTTTATTTTATTGTCCATTAAATGGGGTACACTTCAAATCAGGTATTCTTTTTTTCTATTAGGTAATGTATCTCTATATGTATCAGCCTTAAATTCAGCAAACAATATTAACACCACCACATATATCTAAATATTTACTTTTAATTGATTCCAATTTATTATGAACACTCTGGTATTAAAATAATTTATTTGCATACAAAAAAGAGAAAACTTTCATCTTCTCTTTAAATCACAGTTATTAAAATGAATATCACCATCAAGCAAATAAGCATTCCAACTATAAATTTCCAAATATACTTTAACCAATCTTTATATTTTACACCAGTTGTCATAACACCAATACCTAAAACAGCACTAGTCGGAATAAAGAATTGTACAAAACCATATAAAGACACAAGCATAATATAAATTGGATTAATATAATCTTTAAACTCTGTTGTTAAATAACCATAATAATTCATTACATAACCAGTATAACCCATATCTGTATGGAATATATTAAGAATCAAACTTGATAATCCCATCGTCGCCAAATTAAAGCCATCAGTCACTGATAATAACTTACTTACTATCGTTGCAACATAAGGTGACATATAAACAACAATCATTAACATATATGCCCCAACAACACATAGTGCTGGCTTAACCATCTTTTTAGCCCCGGCTATAAAATCAGCTAAAAAATCATTTAATTTAATTCTATAACATAATCCTAAAAACGCTATAAATAACATCAAGAAAGATGCCATCGTAAATATTACTTGCCAACTTCCAAATGCTTTAAAATTATCTCCTAAAATACTTTTAAAGATATAAAAATCGTTACCAATCTTAATTTTCAATACATTTTCATGGAACTTATCAAACAATGTAATACCAAAGTTACCATTCCAATCAACATAACCTAGTATTAACAAGACAAGTACCAATAAAGCCACAAATAGAATTGGAATAACAGTTTGTCTTCTACCCTTAATCTTTTCCTTTTCTTCATTTTCTTCCAAAAACAAGTCCATTCCTTCACTATCTTTATTCTTCTTAAGATGACTCAAAGTAAAGAAATTAAACAAAACAAGCCCTACAAGTAGTATTCCTGCTCTAACTAATAATGTATCCTTAACAATTGTCTCAGCCTGCATCGTAATATAACTATTTAAGTACATTACTCCCTCAGTACCATATGTAGCTCCCATTACTCCCACTAACATTGAACCAAAAGTTGTCGCGAGTATTGTCATCTTATCTAATTTTAATTTATTCATTACCGAAATAATAAATGGAATAAATATAATTAGCAAAAGATGTTGCGTAATTAAACTAGTCAAAAGTGCTATAATAACTGATGTAACAACTACAAAGACACTCTTATTCTTAATCTTACTAGCAAGCCCATCAACTAATCTCTTATAAGCACTAGTCTTAGCTAAAATACCATACATTCCTCCAATAATAATTAAAAGAACAATTTTATCCAAACTATAGTACAAACTATGGTAAATAATCTGAGACAAATCATCAATACCAATTCTCTTCATCGCTGTTGCTGAATAACCTGCTGATGAAAATGCCCCATTAGGAATTAACCATGTCAAAATTATTGCTATAATTACGAATAAAAGAACTCCTTTAAGCAAATCATATCTTTTTGATTTTTCTTTTTTCATCTAAATCTTCTCCTCCTATCAAGATTATAACACAAAAAATTCTAAAAAAAAGAGAAATTTATCTCTTTTTTCAAAAAATATCACAATATAGCCTATTTATCCCCTTATTTTCGCCATAATTCAGCTTTTTCTTTGCACTAACTCAAAAAATTCATTACTAAATCGATTATTATATTCTTTTCTTTAGGATTACTTTCTGCAATCAAAAGCGTGAGTGCTACTAAAGTATTATTATCAATTATTTGTTTATCATCTTTATATAATATATCATAAAACTGTAAAAAATAGATAAAAAGAGTCGCAGCTATTCTCTTATTACCGTCAATAAAAACATGATTTTTTACCACCATATAAAGAAAATTAGCCCCTTTTTCTTGAACAGTTGGATAAACATCTTCCCCATTAAAAGACTAATAAATATTTCCTATAACTGACTTTAAACCATAATCTCTTTATAAAGCAAAAATATCACTTTCTTCATTAAACCATAACTTTCTAATAATATCTATACATTCCTCATAAGTAATCTCTTTATCACTAGTAATCCCTTTAGGTTTCCTAAAAGTTTTATGACATAATCATCAAGCAAATTTAAAGCATTGGTGTATTCTGTTATTACCCTCAAAATTTCTTTACTATCACTCGGACTAGTATTATCATATCCTCTATTAGCAATATCTAGCAATTTAACAGTTTTTTCCAAATATTCCAATCTCTTATTATTAACCGCATACCCTTTTATCATATAATCTTTCAATATCTTATTAGCCCATCGTCTAAATATTACACCATTTTTAGATTTTACACGATATCCGACACTTATTATAACGCAAGATTATAATAATCTAAGCCTCTTGTTTGTGTTCTGTCATTTAAAGCCCCATGCGAAGTGGTGTGTGCAAATTTTGCACATACCACTTTTTTATCTAGTTCCTCTTCTTTAAATATATTGTTAACATGCCTCATTACAACAGTTCTATCTCTACCAAATAATTGACTCATTTGCTCCAAAGATAGCCATACTGTTTCATCCTGCATATTAACCTCAAGTTTCACATTTTGATTTTCAAATAATATTATTTCATTTTTCATAATTTTTTCCATTCTCCCCATTATTTTTTTATTTCCCTTTAAATTCTTTTTTATTTTTTAAACTCTATCTACCACTAAACCACCCCTTTACTATATTAATTTTATCATGCGAAATAAACCCATGTCAATCTAATCCCCTTAAAACCCTTATCCAACCAAAAAAAGATTCTCCCTAAGCCAACTTAAAAAGAAAATCTCTAATTAATCTAAAAAAATCATTCACTTAAATTCTTATAATAATCATATCTTTTCTTCGCATATTCGACCTGCTCATTTAACAATTCTAAAGCTAGAGCCTCATCCTTAATCTTTAAAGCATTATACCTGACTTCATTATCCAAAAATTCTTCATATCTCGAAAAATCAGGTTCTTTATTATCCATATAAAGCTTATCATCACTTGGATTATAACGCATAAGCAAAGTATAACCAACTTCACTAGCTAACTTTTCCTCTTCCATCGAACTATCCATTCCAGTCTTAATACCCTGCTCAATACAAGTACTATAAGCAATAATTATCGCTGGCCCCTCATGTTCCATCGCTTCCTTAATTGCTTTTATCGCTTGCACCATATTCGCTCCTAAACTAATACTTGCAACATACACCCCAGGAATACCCATCGCTATCCTAAACAAATCTTTCTTAACTGTTCTCTTACCCATATCACTAAATTCACACACTTGTCCTAAATGACTCGCTTTACTAGCCTGACCTCCAGTATTTGAATACACCTCGGTATCAAGTACCAAAACCTTAACATTCTCCCCACTTGCAAGCACATGATCAAGACCACCAAATCCAATATCATAAGCCCAACCGTCTCCTCCAATCGCAAGGACTGTTCTCTTCGGCACATATTTTAATAAACTCTTTAACTTCTCTGGAATATCTTCTTTTTCTAACTCCCTCTTAACTTCTTTTGTAACTCCAAAATCATTCATATTATCGATATATTTCTGAAAAGCATTTTTCATCTCTTCACTAACATTATCCATCTCATCAAGCATTATTTTCTTAATCAAATCTCTCTTCGCTTCATATGATAGATGCATCCCTAGTGCAAACTCCGCATTATCCTCAAATAAAGAATTAACCCACGGTATTGTATAAGGAGTAGATGGTGCTGAACCCCCATAAATACTCGAACAACCCGTCGCATTAGCAATCACTAACTCTTCACCATAAAGCCGTGTTACAAGATTAATATAAGGTGTCTCTCCACATCCTGCACAAGCACCACTAAACTCTAACTTTGGCTTACACAAACTAGCTCCCGCAACATTAAATTTATTAAATATCTCTGGATTCTGATATTCATTAAAATAATGCTCTACTTCTAAATTTTTCTCTTCCCTAACTTCTTCAAAAACCAAAGCTTTATTTCCATTTTTACCAGGACATTCCCTTATACATAAACCACACTCTGTACAATCTTTCTCACTAACTAATATCCAATAATTATATTCTTTATTTATTAAGTATGGTATTCCCCCATCTTCTTTCGTTATAAAAGACCTAATAACAGCATGCGGACACACAAAACTACACTTTCCACATTCTATACAATTCTCTGGTATCCAATTAGGTGCCGCCCTATTAGCATGCCTTTTCTCTAAACAACTAAGACCATTAGGAAAAGTTCCATCTCTAAACTCTAAAACTTCACTTACTGTTAAAGTATCTCCTCTTCTACTATTTATCGTTTTTATAACATCTTGCTTTTCTTCTTCATCACTTAAGCTCGACTCTATCTTGACTAACTTAAGACCGTCAAGTGCTTTACTTATTGCCTCTATATTACTATTTATAACCTTTTCCCCTTTAAACTTAAATGCTTCTCTTATCCTGTCACTTAAAATATTTAAAGCATCACTTACTCCCAACTTATCTAACATTATCATCTCTATTATTTTACTAATCTTACCCTTAAGACCAACATCTCGAGCTATCTTATCCGCATCAATCACTAAGACATTTACATTCTTCTT
>CANOGG010000127.1 GCA_947565485.1 uncultured Mycoplasma sp.
GTGTATTAGTATTTGTCCTGTGGGGCTTAACCCGAAGTTATTTTTGAATAAAAAGTATTTAGAGAAAGCACAAAAGAAATGTCTTAAGTGTGGTTTATGTTCTTATATTTGTCCAGTGTACATAAATTTTAATAAATATTTAGAGGGAGAGGCTTATGAATAAATTACCAGTTTTACATTATTTTAAAGATAAGAGGGTACTTTATAAGAGTTATGGACTAGCATTGTTACCACTTCTTATTTATGGTTTTTATAAGAATGGAATCTTTTTGTATGTTAATGATTTGGTGAGTTTTAAAAGGATACTTTTGCCACTATATTTTTATGGGATAAGTATCTTGATGGGATATTTAGTGGCAATTTTAAGTCACACAGAAAAAAAACAGAATATTTTAATGGCTTTGATTTGTGGGGCTTCAGTATCGCTTAATACAAATATGATTATATATCCGATATTATTATTTGGTTTACTCTTTATTGTTAGTTATGTTACTGAGAGATGGAAGATAGTTTTTAATAAGACAGCATTAGTTAGGTTAGGTTTGGTACTGGCACTTATGCTTGGGTCTTATTCTTATATGAATATCGCGGAGAAATTAGGGAAGTTTAATTATGGTTTAGGGGATGTAATACTAGGACGAGGAGTATCGGGAATTGCTAGTTCAAGTATTATATTAATAGGTATTGGTTTAGTTATACTCTCATTTAATAAATATTATAAAAAAGAGATTGCGATAAGTTCGATATTAGGATTTGGATTACTGGGGTTTGGTTATGTTTTTTTAACAAAGAATTATGATTTTTTAGATGTTTTACTTAATGGGACAGTTTATTTTAGTTTGGTCTTTATAGGGCCAGATGTAAGTGTTAGTCCTTATTATAAAAAAGGGATGGTAGTTTATGGGGTATTAATTGGGCTTTTAACTTTTATTTTGACATTGGTTGTAAATAGTTTTGAAGCGGGAATAATCGCAGTTTTGTTGGTCAGTTTCTTAATACCAATTATTAATAAAATAGGTGATAGACAGTACTTAAAATAGTTATGGTTTACATGGGGATAAATTTGTGTTATAGTAAATAACGTTCACTCGTTAACTCTTATTATCTTGGTTTGATAAGCAATTATCAAAGGAAAGGTAATATATGAGAAATTTAATAAAGACCTTAGTTATGATAGCTGTTTTTTTGATGGCTATCGGGAACGCTAAGGCAGTAACTTATAATGTGAGAAATGAAGGGGATTTAGGTGTAAAATTACATCTAGAATTAAAGGATGAAGTAAAAGAAGTAGATATGGCTAAGTTATATAGTAGCGATACTAATGATTATGTTTATAGTATGACGCCAGATATTAGTTCACAGTCAGGAATATATCAGGAAGTGGAGCAGATTAGCAGTTTAGATATTGGCCTTGATTATGATGACTTTTTAGCGATTAGTAAGTATAGCTTGTATGGATATAATTTTCCAGGGCATTTAAGTGATGAATGGTATATGGCGACGCAATATCTAATTTGGGATTATATTGTGGAGAAAAATGGGGGAGAAATTTATTTTGTTGATGTTAATGGTGAAAAGATAGATTTATATAATGAGGAGATAGAGGGTATATATCAGTCTATTAGAGAAGAAACAGATTATCCGTCTTTTGTGGGAAAAAAGTTTGATTTAAGGCTTGATCAGAAATTAGAGGTAGAAGATACCAAGGGAGTAATGGAGAAGTTTAATTTTACAATTTATGATACGACTGGTTTAAATGTAGAGGGGAATACTCTAACTTTTGTGCCGGAGCATGGAGGAGATTTTGCAATTACTTGTAGACGAAAACTACCGACATTTAAGACTTCATCTCAAATTATGAAGAGTAATAGAGGCGATGTACTACTTCTTCGGGGGATGACTAATACCGATTTTCAATTTATAGAGGTGAAGGTGCGTAATCCTTATGTAACGTTAGTTAGCAAGGATGGCAAAGACTTAACGGGGGCAGTCTATGCGATATATGATGAGATGGATAATGAGTTATTTAGTATGGAATTTAGAGAAACATCATCAGAAATGTTAGAACTCTTTTCCGGAAAGTTTAGCTTGAAGTTAGTTAAAACGCCGAATGGTTATTATGAGAATACAGAGAGAATTTACTTTGAAGTGGGAAAGAGTGATACAGAGATTGAGGTTGATTTGAAACCGATAAAAAGAAATGTTGTAGTAGATTCGACAATGGGTAAAGCAGGAGTGGAATTTAAAATAATTGATGCGAAAAAGGGGATAGTAGTGCAGGAGAGTAGTACAAATAAAGAGGGAGTGGTTACTTTCGATGTTACTTATGGTGATTATATAGTAAGAGCAAAAGATAAGAGTACAGCTAAAGAGTTTAAGGATTTACGAGTTATAGTAAATGATGGTTATAATGAAGGAAATGTTTTTAGCCTTGAGAAAAAAGAAATTATTGGGGGACTTTATCTGGAAAAAAGAGATTTGGATACGAAAGAACTTATTTTATTACCGACGAAGTTTAGAATTAAGAATGTGACAACAGGAGAATATTTTAAACTGAATGGTAGTGAGGTGATTGTGATGAATGAGGGAGTACTTCGGCTTCATAATCTAGTTTTAGGCAATTATAAGTTGGAAGAAATAGAGGCACCAGAAGGTTATCGGGCTTTGAAAAATGAGATTATGTTTCAGATTAGTGAAGATGAAAGTATGGTTCGGATTGTGGTTTATAATGAGATACAGAAAGGGAGTCTTGCGATAAAGAAGTTAGAGAGTAAAAAAGGGAATGCGATACCAGATGTAAAGTTTAATATCTATGATGAGGATAAAGAAATACTATGGACAGATAAAACTAATAGTGAGGGGATATTAGAGTATATTGATATTCCAGCGGGGGTTTATTATGTCGGTGAAGAAGATAGTGAAGAACTGGTGCAAGTAGATATTAAAGATAATGTCGTGAGTCAAGTTAATTTTAGAGATGAAGAAATTCTTGGTTCTAGTAGTGATGGGCGAGTAGAGATTGAAGTGCCAGCGACAGGGAAGAGTGAGTCGATGTGGGCTGTAATGTTTACGCTAGTTTGGGGAGTTATTAGTTTTGTTTTTGGAAAGAAAAAATATTAAGAGATTAAGTTTAATTTTAATAGTTATAGTTTTGGGTGTTAGTTTTTGGAGGCAGTTAATTTATCAGGAAGATGAAGTTTTTCAAAAGAGAGTCTTGGAGGCAAAGTTAGATAATGAAGAAGAGTATTTTGCGATTATAGAAATTCCCAAGATTGATTTGAAAAAAGAATTATACGCGATAGGTGATATAAGAAATGATGTCAATAAAAATTTATTAGTACATGAAATTAGTGAGTTTAGGAAAGATGGAGCAAGCATGATAGTTATTGCGGGACATTCAGGGACTTCAAAAGTGGCTTATTTTAGAAATCTTTATAGGTTAGAAGTAGGAGATGAAGTGAAGCTTTATTATGGAGGAAATTGCTATCAGTATTTAGTAAGAGAAATTGAGTCTCAGGAGAAAACCGGTAAGTTGTACCTCAAAAATTATCAGGGCTTAGGAGTGATTGTTTTAATTACATGTACGAAAAATGATGACAAACATCAAACGATTTATTATGCTGAAATCGACAAAAAGTGTAAAATAAATGAAGTTTTAGAGTAAAATAAGAGTAAAAAATGTAGATTTTTTGAAAAAATTTACATTTTTTTAAAGGGATTTGGGGGGGTACGGGTAATATATATTAGTAGAGGGTATAATTGGAGGTGAGGTTATGGATGGCAATTCAGAAATAACAAATATTCAAAAACAAGCAAATATTATTGATGTAATTTCTAGTTATATACCACTTACGCAAAAGGGAAAAAATTATTTTGGGGTTTGTCCATTTCATGAAGATCATGCGCCTAGTATGAGTGTATCTGAGGAGAAACAGATTTTTAAGTGTTTTTCGTGTGGTGCTTCAGGAAATGTTTTTACGTTTGTTAAAGATTATGAGAGTGTTAGTTTTTTAGAAGCGGTAAAGATAGTCGCGGATAAGTGTGGCTTGGTATTTAGAGGAAACGTAAATGCTAAGACGAAAGTAGTTAGTAATAAAGAAGAATATGAGATAATGGAGTTGGCACTTAAGTATTATCAGAATAATCTTAATACCGATATGGGTGTAAAAGCAAGAGAGTATTTGGAGGAGAGAAAACTTAGGGGAGAAGCTATTAAAGATTTTAATATTGGACTTGCTTTAGATAGAGATAATTCACTTAATAAGTTATTGTTGGGAAAAAATTATGAGACGCAAAAATTAGTGGAGTTAGGGTTGGTTAATAGAAATGGTGAATATATTAATGACGTGTTTCAAAGGAGAGTTATATTTCCCATACATGATTTAGAGGGACGGGTAATTGGTTTTACAGGAAGAATATATGAGAATAGTGAGCAGGCAAAATATATAAATTCTAAAGAATCAGTTATTTTTAAAAAGGGACAAATACTATTTAATTATCATCGGGCTAAGCCAGAAATTGTCAAGAAAAAGGAAGTTGTGATAGTCGAGGGGAATATGGATGCGATTAGGATGTATGCTAGTGGGATTAAAAATGTTGTTGCCCTCATGGGTACAAGTCTTACTAGTAATCAGGTCAGAATTATTAAGAGTATGCGAGCAAAAGTTCTTTTGATGTTTGATAATGATGAGGCCGGAGAGACAGCGACGATTAATAATGGGAATATTTTAAGTGAGCAGGGGATAATGCCAGTCGTGGTGAG
>CANOGG010000128.1 GCA_947565485.1 uncultured Mycoplasma sp.
CCATCTTCCTATTATTCTTCAAAACTTCTATTTTCATATGCTATCACCCAGATGTTCTACTTCACTTATAAAGGCACTATAAAAAATAGACTTCTTCCATCCAATTTCCAAACTCTCTTGCATTTTTCTTTACTCTCCTCATATATTTTTATCATAGAAATTCCTATTTAAATAAATTATACTCCGAGTTTCTCCACAAGTCAAGCAATAATTTCGGAAAAATGCGACAATATAACTAAAGGTGATCATAAATGATTGGAAAAATAATTAAAACAATGCGGCGCGAAAATAAACTTACCCAAGAAGAATTAGCTGCCAAAGTTTTCTTAGGCCGTTCTACTCTAAGCGATTATGAACGTGAAAAAACAGACATCAACTTTGAGTACATTGAAAAAATAGCCCATGTCTGTGGCTACGACCTCGTCTTTATCAATAAAAAGAACCCCCAAAAAACACTCAGTTCTAAAAACATTGACCGAGAAGAAATATAAAAAGAATTAGTCTCCTAATTTCCAATAACAAGCATCTCTTTATTATATTTATCTATTGCTTCTAATATTTTCTCTTTTTCCTTTATTGTAAAATAGAAAAATATACTCATATCGGTAAGTATTACTACCGTTTTCTTTTTTATTACCACTGCTTTTAATCTCTCCCAACTAAAAGTAATATTAATACCATCAAAAAACTCTCCACTAATACCTTTACTATCAAACTTAACGGTATTTTTATAATCTCTTTCCTGTCTAAAACTAAGCACTCCTAAAAATCTAAATAAAGTCAAAGCTAAATACAAAAATGACATAAATAACACTAAAATCGCCAAATAAAAATCAACATACAAACATAACACTGCCAAAAAACACATCAGCAAAAATGTAATCAAAACCATCCCAAAATAAGATATCGTCTTATTACTCTTTCTTCTAAGTATCATATTCTTACTATTAGCTACACCATTAGCCTCATTATAGCAAGCAAGAAAACACCCTCTCATATCACTTGTAACTTTCATTATATTAATCTCTCCCTTTATTATCTATAGTATACCACAAAAAAACCCAAAATTTAACTAACTTTGAGCTCTTTTTCTAACTAATTCTTCTTTTGCCATCTTCTGAAAATATCTTGTAATAAGTATTTTAGCATAATATTTTTTAGCTTTTCTAACTATCGGGTCTTGTACTTCAATCTTCCCTACTTCTAACTCCAAGACATAAATAATCGCATCGGCATACACCAAACTTATTCTATCTAAAAGCTCTAAAACTTTCTCTTTCTTATCTTTAATCACAAAGAGAAAATATCTTGCAACAAGCTCTAAAATAATATAATAAGTCGTCTTATCAACACCATTTAAAATATTTAACCATCTCATACTTGCTTGATAAAAATTATCCATAATCTCTTCTTTAGAACCAATCATAATTTGATTAAATTCCTCCGTCAAAGCAACAATTAACTCACTATCACAATTATTTATTTTTATTAAACGGGCTTTTTCATCACTAACTTCTTCTTTTTTAACTTCATCTACTTCTTCTTTGTTATTTTTTCTAAAAAGATTCTCTATTCTCATCACTAATTACCCCTTGCTCTTTTCTTTTTAACTGCCACATCATTCTCTTTAGAATACTTAAGATAAATACCCACTAATAAATTACTATAATTAAACGGCGTCAAATTATCTATTCCCTCATCAATAGCACTAATCTCACCTAAAGCCTCACTATTATTTACCATTTCCACTTTAATTCTATCTCCTAAAGCCTTATAAAAATATGGATTCAATCTAAACATCAAACTCTTACTATTAACGCCATCTTTTTTTAACATTACTAAGGTATAATTTGCCACCATATTCATCACTTTATTAAATGTCGGAACATCTAAACAATTTAAACTCTGTGCTACTTTGTCAATAGACGCTATAAATAAATCACTCGCCTCAATCATATTCGGCAAATCAACAATCTCATCTAAAGTCTCCGTTATCTTTGCTACTAACTTTACATTACTATCATTATTAAGTATTGGTAAAATCTCATTTAAAATATCTTCTAACCCCTTAATTAACTCATCTAAATATAACTCTTTAACTTCTCTTCCAAACGCTTCATTATTCTTATTCTTTTTATCCAACAAATGACATTTCTCATTATAAGTCATAACTAAGGTATTAGCTTTTAATACATATTTTTCACTTATATCATCAGGAAGTGACATAAGTTTCGAATTAACGAGCCTAAAGAAATCCTGCAACTCTTGTACATTAAGTTTTACTCTACTAGACTTTTTTTCCTCTTCTTCTTTTATTCTTCTCTCATTTACTTTTAGTTTATATGCCTGATTAACCATTTCTTTATACTTATAATATTTTTCTGACTCTCTATCAGATGGTGCCCATGCTTTTCTATCTACTGACACAATAAGCTCATTTACTAAAGAAAGTACTCCTGATGCCCCCGCAACGGAACCTAAAACAATCGTTTTATTCGCCTGTATTTCTTTAACTAAATCTAAAGAAATATCACTATCAACAAAAGCCAGTCCTACAAAAGCAGCTCCCAATATCCAAAACGAAAAACGCTCCATTCCCTCTAAAATATTTTTTATTGGATACAACTGATATATATCATCTTTTTTCTTAAGTAGTTCACTTAAACCATCTAATTCTTCAATACTTAACGCTGTAAAATCAAGTTTTTTTAATAACTTATTTAATTTTTTTATATTATCTGTATTCTCTAACTTTTCTAAAATCTCTTGATATTCCATAATTATTACCCCCTAATAATATTTATCAATCAAAACAATAGAACAGCTATTTTTATCTAATTAAAAACAACCCCTCTTTTTGAGAGGTTATTATAGCACGAGTATTTATATTTGTCAAATCTCATAACTCATCTGCACGACATCATACCCATAAAACTCTAATATACTAACAGCTTTCCTTGATTTTGTCCCCTTATAACACACAATAAAATAAGTCTTATTCTTATCTAACAACGACTTATAATTAAGCATTAACTTCTCATATGGAATATTTATACTATCTGGGTGATGATATTCTCCAAAGTCTCCAGGATTTTGAATATCTATCAAAGTCCCCATACTAGCATTATAATCTTTTATACTTAGCCTTTTCATAATTATCACTCATAATATCATATTACCAAAAGAAAAAAGTACTCACCTAAAATGCCCACTATTTACTATTTGTCTAGGAAAACCATAATTGTCTCATAATAACAATATTTTCTTTTTTAAACAACAGCCTCATTTTTTTATACAAAAAGTTGCATATAATGGAACTGACTTTATATTGTTCTCATAACCAAAATTTTTTGTAGATATTCTTATTGCAGTCCTAAGTTTAGCTTTTTGCATAAATATATTTAAACTATTAGATTTAACGCTTACACCAGCTTTTACTTCTACTGGAATAATACCATCTTTTGTATCTAATAGAAAATCGATTTCCATAACTTGAGGTTTTTGATAATAAAATAAATTATGTCCATTTTTTATCAATTCTGCTGCAACATAATTTTCTGCCAAAGCACCTTTGAACATAAAATCTCTATCTTGAAGTATATTTTCATAAGGAGTCCCTAATAATTCAACAAGTAATCCAACATCATTTAAATACATTTTAAAATTATTTTCTTCTACAAAAGCTTTCAAGGGAGTTTCAAATCTATTTACATAATTGCAGGGAATAATAAGATTACTTGCAAGTAACCATTCAAATGCAGTTTCATAGTCTCTCATCCTCGCATTTTTTTCAATTTTGCTTACTTGATATCTTTTATTATCTTTAGCTAATTGTAATGGAATATTTTTGTAAATTTTTTCTATTTTATTTGCCTCATACATATTTGATACAAACTTTTTCATATCTGCTAAATAGGAATCAACTATATTTCTTAATATATTAATATTTTGTAATATCATTTCTTGATTATTGTTTACAAAATGTTTAACCATTTCTGGCATTCCCCCTGTACATAGATAATTTCTATAATCATTTAAAAGTTCTTTATGAAAAATTTCTTTCATCGGTTTATTGTTTTCATAGCACTCTTCAATTAGCCCGATATATGCCGATTTTCCTATAGCCTTTAAAAATTCTTTAAAGTTCATAGGATACATATAAGTAATAATAACTTTGCCAACAGGAAAGGATTTTTTAAATCTTTTCAATTTAACCCCTAGAAGTGAACCTGCTAATATAAATTTATATGGAAATTCACATTCTTGAAAATACTTCATCGCAGAAATTAACTCTTCTGATTCTTGCACTTCATCTATAAATATTACTGTATCTTCCGTTATTTCTCTTTTCAACTCTAATTTAAAATCTCTAACTATGTTATCCATATTATCATCTTGTTTAAATATTTCTATAATTCTGTTATTATTAGCTAAGTTGATATAAACATAATCATTAAAATTATTTTTACAAAATTCATCAATTATATACGTTTTGCCAACTTGTCTTGCACCTACTACCATTAATGGAGTATGTATATTTTCGTTTTTCCACTCCTTTAAAGTTTCTATAAAATTTCTTTCCATATCTTAATTCACCACCTTAATATTATCATATTCCTGAAAAAAAGTCAATTTAGTTTCACATAAATATGTGAAACTAAATGTTTTGATTTCACATATTTATGTGAAACTAACAAAATTTCTTATATAATACTACTTTAATTAAAAGAAATATTTTATCAACTAAAACATATTTTATTT
>CANOGG010000129.1 GCA_947565485.1 uncultured Mycoplasma sp.
AGTTGTTGTTTTCTTTTTGTCAATTTGTGACTTTTATTTTTGGAAAGTCCCTATAACTCCTTTTAAGATTTCATTTATACCTGGAGAAAATATAGAACCATTTTATTCTCAAGAACAAACAGAAAATAAAACCTCATATACTTTTATTTCTCCAGATAAAACATTAAATGAACAAATAAGTGCTTTAACTGTTGATAATTGTGAATTAATACATAAAGATAATAATGTTGAAAGTAATTATATAGTAGCAAGTGATGTTGCTGATCGTTTATATAATCATTATAAAGATTTGTATAAAGTTGAATTTGAGTTTGAATTTGAAGATGAAAAAGTTGGGGATTATGTTGAAATAGAAACAGAATATGGTAAAAAAATAATTGGAAACATTATATCACTTGATATCGATTTAATTAAAGAAACAGCTAAAGCAACAGTTGAAGGGAGAATAGCTAATGAATAATTTGATATTTGATAGGACTTTTGAAGATGCAGAATATGCTTTAGCAAATCCAAATAGCACTGAACATTTAAAGGGTGCATATAACTATACAGATTTAAACAGAGTAGAAAGTAATTGTGAATACATTATGAATCTAGTTAATGATGTAGACATATTGCCCACTCAAATTAATTTAGAAATTAAAACAAATTGGAACGTTAAAGATATTCCAACCATTGATGATATAAACCGCATAAGACAAAATATTAAAGATTTATTAGAAACTTTAAATATCATAAACTTTGAAGAAATAGAGTTTGCACCAACAATGAATTACGAAAAAGCCAATGTACTAGAAAAGAATCTATATTTAATAAAAGAATATTTAAGTAACTTAAATAAAGAAATACGTATATGTGGAACATTTTTTTGCGGAGCAGGCGGTTTATATGCAGAGAGGAGTGATTAAATGGCTTATGTAAAAACAAACTGGGAAGATAGAATAGTAGAAACCCCAAACAAATATCAAGACCAAAATGGTAATATATTAAGTTTAACGCAAGTACCAGGACAAGTGACAAAAGAGGGTACACCAGTTGAAGCTAAATTTATGAATAATATTGAAAATGGAATATATGATAACCAGAGATTCACTTATACTACAACTTTAGTTTTAAATAATTGGCAACAAGTTGGTGACATTTACGAATACACGATAACAAACGAAAATATAACATTTAGTCATTACGTCGAGGTTTTGCCTGATTTTGAGGGGCAAAAAATAATGCCTCCTGGTAGCGTAGAATCATATAATGGATATTTTGTGATAAAGGTGTCTGAACTACCCGAGAATAATGTGAATGTCACTATTATTTATAATTTAACAAGCGAGGAGGCGAGCTAATGGAAGGAAGATTAGCTAGTGGAGGCGGTTTAAGAATTAAAGGATTGATAGAAGAATATAAGGTTGCCGCTGGAGAGAATATAAGTGCAGGTAATTTTGTAAGTTTCGTGAATGATAATTTTGGAGAAATTAAACAATTAAGTGGTTCTACTGCGGGTATTATAAAAGCTATTCAAATATCAGAAAATAAAGTATTAGTAGCTTATGACTACAATAGCCCTGGAAAAGTAGTTGTTATATCTGTTAACCATAAAGATATTACCTTTAATACACCACTTATAATTGGTACTAGCGGATATAATATGAGATCATCAAATATGATTAAATTATCGAATAACAAAGTTTTAATTCTTCATACGGGAGATAATTATCGTTTAATGAGTAGAATTTTGCAGATAAATACTGATAATACTATAACAATTTTGAAATCGGTGCAATTAATTGATGATGCATATTCAGGAGAATGGATATCTAGTGTATTAATTTCAGAAAATAAAATTTTTGTAACTCATGGTCGTCTAGCAACAAGTTACATACAAGCGAGCATAATTACAGTTGACGATAATTCTATATCTATTTCGAATACAACACAAATATCTACTATAAAGATTGGAAATTCCATAATTTCTCTTAAAATGGGGAATAATAAAATAATAACAGTACGAAATGTAAATAATAGTAATTATTTATATGCTATTATATGTACTATTAATGAAAATGGTACAATAACTTTGAATAAAGAAGTGCAGCTGAAAAATATAAGCTGTAGTAATTTGAATGTAAATAATCTCGGTAATGCTGATATTATTATAGGATACAATAATAGTGTTCTTATATGTAGTTTAAATAACGACACATTATCTATAATTAGTGATAATAGTATTTTTGAAGATACAGAAAAATTACCAAATCTTATTAATTCAAAAATAGTTTTTCTGAATAATAAGTTATTTTCTTTATTCAGCCACACTGATAAAAAATATTTGTATTGCATTATAAGTAAAATTGAAAATTATAAAATCATAAGAGAAAAAATGATTGCAATTGATAGAACAGACAATATTGCTTTTGGTGGTTCTATGTATTGCTTAACTTTAAGTAATAATAAAGTTTTAGGGTTATTTTCTGGAACAACTGGATATAGATTAAGTGCTTTTGTTTATGAAGAAAGTGAAAAAATTAAACAATTCACAAATAGTGCTGATATTATTTTAGGTGTAGCAAAGCAAAGAGGAACAGAAAATCAAATAATTAAAGTGTATGTACCGAGTTTGGAAGGAGTGAATTAATATGTACGTAATAACAGATAATAACGATATAGTTATTAAAATGAGCGATACGATTGGGTATCAAGAAAATGGGAATGTTTTGGTTGATAACGGTAGTTTAGCAATAGCCAAAATTTTAGTTAAAGGAGTATTTGAAGTATCTGATATTCCTAAGGAAGTATCAGAATATAAATATTGCTATACAGAAGAAAAAGGCTTTTATAAAAATCAGGACTATGTGGAATATGTAAGCCCTGAACAAGAGATACTAAATTTAAAGGGTGAATTAGCTGATACACAAATAGCTATCACAGAAATTTATGAGATGTTGGAGGCGCAAAATGGCTAAAATATATTTTCATTTAATAAATAAAAATTTAAAAACAATTGAAGACGTACCAGAAAATCTAAGAGCCCAAGTCGAGGCGCTTTTAAGTGGTGATTAATGATGCAAGGGATAATAGTAGCTATCATAAGTGGAGGACTGTCCTTAATAGGGGTAGTCTTTTCTAATATTTCTGGTAATAAGCGAATAGAACATCGACTTGATAAACAGCAAGCAGTATTTGATACTGAACTTAAAGAACTAACTAGAGAGGTTCGAGAACATAATAATTTCGCACATCGCGTTCCGGTGGTCGAAGAACACATCAAAAGAATAGATGCGAGATTGGAAAAATTGGAGAGGAAACATGAAAAATAAATTTATTCAAATAATTTTAAATTTATTTAAAGTTAAAAGTATTGTAACATTCGCGACTGTGAGTGTTTTTGTTTATTTAGCTTTAAATGATAAATTAGAGGCTGCAACTGTGACGGCCATCATTATGATGGTTTTTCAAAACTTATTTAATAAAGGTGAAAAA
This sequence comes from uncultured Mycoplasma sp., assembly GCA_947565485.1. Classification (GTDB taxonomy): domain Bacteria; phylum Bacillota_I; class Bacilli_A; order RF39; family UBA660; genus Caccenecus. The sequence goes on from CANOGG010000129.1 coordinate 3,478, forward strand.
TGATGCGACCACTTACACGCGAAGAACAACTTGATTATTATATCCCGTATTTGAGAAGGGAATTAGAGTTGCTAAGATTAGAGTATGAAAATGCTTTAAATGAGAAAAAAGAATTAGTTAGAAAGAGAGAGATTAAAGATGGAAGAAGAAGTAATGAAAGAAATTGAACCAGTGGAGATTGAGGAGTTGGAAGAGTTATGAGTAGAGTGTTTAAAAATAAAGAAAATCAAATAACCCAAAAGTTTAAAAGTGGAGTGCATAACGGAATTGACCTGGTTGGCTACAAGTATGCGTTAGATTATATAGTAGCCCACAGTGACGGCGAAGTAGTTAGTGTTAGAAATAATTATAAAACTACTGATAAAACGGGGGCTAGTTATGGTAATTACGTTAAAATTAAACATGGTAATGGATACTATACCTTATATGCGCACTTAAAACATGGAAGTGTATGTGTTAAAGTTGGAGATAAAGTTAAAGAGAGTCAAGTTATTGGGTATATGGGTTCAACTGGTCGTAGTACTGGAGCACATCTTCATTTTGAAGTTAGGAACACAAAAGACGTTAGAATCGACCCTACACCTTATATTAATTGTATTTTACCTAATTCTGCTGAACAGCTTAGTACAGCACTGAACACCTCGGACTTATTAAAACTTGTTAAACTAACAATTCAAGGTAAATTTGGAAATGGTCAAGCTAGAGTTAAAGCTCTAGGTAAAAATTACAGTGAAGTCCAAAAACAAGTGAATTTAAACTATAAGCACGGCACACAAAACAATCCCAAGTTATATTAAAAGAGGCTAACCTTTATTGGTTAGTCTCTTTTTTAGTGATGTAAAATTTGTGTATAAACAATGTTTAATATATGTATAGTGTAATGATTTGTTTCAATTGACAATTAGAATTTTTAGTGTATAATAACTAAATGGCTTTTTGCAAATTTTTATTGATAACAAAAAAAGTATGTGATAAGATTAATATAAGAGGGAGATAATTGTAATGAAAAATGCTAGTAAAATGGGATATTATTCTTTGATACATATTACCTCTAAAAATAGTTATGATAATATAAAAACGAGTAAAATTATAATACCTAGTAAACATACTGATGATAAAATACAATGGTTAGGTGATGGAATATATTTTTGGGATTCTAATGATGAAAAAGCTATTGCTAAAGGAAAAAATATAGTTCGTGGTAGAATTAAAAGTTCCAAATGTGTTGGTATTATTGTTGAAGTTGAAAT
>CANOGG010000130.1 GCA_947565485.1 uncultured Mycoplasma sp.
GTACTGGTTTTGCGGCCGATATCAAAACTAAATACCAAGATTATGACCATGATGCTTTTGAAAATATAACAAGTGATGAAACTGTCGCAGGTCGTATTATGTTTATCCGAAAAATGGGCAAAGCCTCATTCTTCACTATTAAAGACAAGACTGGCCCAATCCAAATTTATATTTCTATCAACGACATTGGCGAAGACAACTACAATCTATTTAAAACTGCCGATATCGGTGATATTGTTGGCGTAAGAGGAAAAGTCATGAAAACTAAAACTGGCGAAATTACCATCAAATGTCTTGAATATACCCACCTTGTTAAAGCCTTAAGACCTCTTCCTGAGAAATTCCATGGCCTAACTGACATTGAAGAAAGATACCGTCGTCGCTATGTCGACCTTATCATGAATGATGATGCTAAAAACGTCGCTTTCATGAGACCTAAAATCATCAAATGCATTCGCGACTTTATGGACAATCATGGCTTTACTGAAGTTGAAACCCCTATTCTATCGAACTTACTAACTGGCGCTTCAGCAAGACCCTTTACCACTCATCATAATGCTCAAGACCTCGATATGTACTTACGTATCGCCCTTGAACTCCCTTTAAAACGCCTCTTAGTTGGTGGTATGGAAGCTGTCTATGAAATCGGCCGTACTTTCCGTAATGAAGGCATGGATACAAAACACAACCCAGAATTTACGATGATGGAAGCATATCTTGCCTACAGTGACTTAGATGGAATGATGGAACTTACTGAAAATATGTTTCAAACTATTGCCAAAACTGTATTTTGTAAAATGACTTATAATTTTAATGGTCATGAAATAAATCTTGAGGGTCCGTGGAAACGCATAAGCATGACTGATGCCATCAAAGAGAAGACAGGTATTGACTTCCGCACTATAACTAATGTTGATGAAGCCTTAAAACTTGCCAAAGAACATCATATACCTATTGAAGAACATGAAAAAACAGTTGGTCATATCACCAATTTATTCTTCGAAAAATACGTTGAAGAAACTCTAATTGACCCAACGTTCCTTTATGGTCACCCTATCGAAATATCTCCCCTAACTAAAAAGAACCCTGACGACCCAAGATACGTTGACCGTTTCGAACTATTCATCGGTGGTAATGAATTTGCTAATGCCTACACTGAATTAAACGACCCTATCGACCAACTAGAACGTTTCGAAGCCCAATTAGCCGAAAAAGACCTCGGTAACGAGGAAGCTAATGACATCGATATAGACTTTGTTGAAGCACTAGAATATGGTATGCCACCTGCTGGCGGTATTGGTTATGGTATTGACAGATTATGTATGTTATTCACCGAGCAGGCATCTATCCGTGATGTTCTCCTCTTTCCAACTATGAAACAAAGAGACTAACACCTAGCCTCTTTTTTAATTACTTTCTATCATACTTTTAAGACTATTAATTTGCCTATTAAGTAATATACATAACTTATTGATTCTGGAATCTGAATATCCCGTAATACTTTGATATTCATGTAATAAAGAATCAAACCATTCTACAATACCATCTAATTTACTTACATCAATTCTCCCCAAATTTGAAACAATTTTTATTATTTCATTAAACGGTTTTACTTCATAGAAAAATCTACCTTCACCAGATATATGCAATTCTTCCTCATCATAATATCCAATATTTAAACTTTGTCCATTATCAAATATAGGTGCAACCCCTATCCATAGAAGTGTATTAACGTCTCTTATTATTCCAAAGTTATTCAAGTGTCTATCTTCATTCATAATTAAAAACTCTAAAATATACATATTTTCTAACTCTTCTCGCGCATTATTTATACCATTATTTTCCAGTACCTTAATATATTCCTCATAATCTTCTTTACTATCATATCGCATCATATCATTTCTTATTTGATAATAAGTTATGAGTTCCGTATCTTTTGTTATAAAACAAGGACACTTAGAAACCACAATATCTTTATATGTATCTAATATATAATCTACATGATTAAAACCTAAACGCTTGCAAATCTCACTAGCTAAAACTTCATTAAAAGGTTGCAATATTTCATTTTTATAACCACCTTTAAGTAAATATCTAACTCCATCTTCAATTATCCAAGCTTTCTTTAACATTCCATTTGTCGTATTATTTGGAGTTTTTAATGAAGCCTCTTTTTTTATAACTTTACTATTAACTGATAAAGAAGCTTCCAAAAATTCTGAATAATCAAAATCATTATCAAAAAAATTTATATCTTTATATTCTATGTTTGAATTAAAGGGTTTTTAACCAATACTGGTCTGATAAAGATAAACCAAAGGCTTTATCCAAAAGTTCACTTGGAACATTTATGTCTAAGCGGTAAAGTAATAAATCTAATTTATCTCGCCATGCGGGTATACCTCTTCCTCTAAACCAATTACTAAGATTTGTTCTAAATGGCGTATCATCTTTATCTATACCATTATAAAAACTTTTTAAAATATAGGGAGCATATTCTATATCGTATATATCATAGATTTTAGTAAAAACTCCTGTTCCTGAATCGTATTCAGCAATTAAAACTTCCGTATTTTTATTTATTAAAATACACTTCATAAGTCACCTCTTTCCACAATCTTATTATAACAAATAATTTGAATATCATAAACAGTTATAAATAAAATATCAAAAAAAGAATGACTTTCCATCATTCTATAATTTATACATTTTATTAGATTTTCTACTAAATAAGTAAACGACTAAGACTGCTGCTAGCCCTCCACCAATCACTGCATATGGTACTACTTCACCAGTCTTTGGATTAGGCACGTCTGGATCTTTAGGATTAGGAGTTGTCGTTCCATTTCCACCTTTACATTTTGTTTCATAATCTGCTTTTGTAATCTTATTACCAGAATTATCAAAATATAAACCTTCACTTTCAAAAGTTACAGAGCAATCTAAACTTAAAGGATTATAAGCTAAAATGCATCCATCACCACTTATAGCCGCATCATTCGCATCCGCTGTAATCGTAACTAATTCTGTCTTTGTTCCATTTATTACTGCTCCACTCTTTGTCTTAAACAAAACCGAAACAGATCCATCACTATTAGTCTTTTCATTTACTTTTTCAAAAGAAGAAGCAACTAAAGTAATTTTTACATTCGATACATTCTTTGTAGGTACAAACTTCATATAAACATAACCAGAAGGAAGCGTTTTTGTAATCGAATAAGCCTGTACGACTTTCTTTGTCGCAGAATCCGGTGGAGTCTCATCTATATAGATATCACCATATTTAGTACTCTTTTTATCCAATTTCTCCTCTGCTCTAACCACTGGCATCACACTAAACATCATCACTAATAAACACATCACTAAAGAAAATCTCTTCATAATCTACCTCTCTTTACTATTATTATGAACTAATTATAACATAAAAATGTAAAAAAGAAATATTTTTTTTGTAAAATCTTCAAAAAAGTGTCAATATGTGTTATTATATGTGATATTATATTGGTGGTGGCTAATGTGAAAAAAATTCTTATAAATATCAAAGATAACGAAATTTCTTTTTCATATAAAACAAGCAATAGTTCAATTAACAATGACTTACTAAATACCAACATCATTAGTAACAATGAACTAATTTTTAGTGACGCCTACATTCAAGAAAATACCAAAATTCTAACTTCTTTTATCAAAGAACTAGCTATCCAATATGATATTACTACAGCCTCCATCTCAAAAATGGACATCGCTGAAATTATCATCAATCTTTTATCTCGCGCCACAACCATTAATACCATCATCATTAAAGATAACGAACCCTTATCATACACAGTCTGCGAAGCCCTAACTAACTATAAACATATTAAAAATATCACCTGTGATAGCATCCAGCCTTTCATGATTGAACTCCTAGACAAAAATAATATCACCTGTGAAACGAGAAACGAAATCTTATTTGTCAGCAACTTCATGGAACAAAATAATCTCTATCTATATTCCAACATCTATTACAAGACCAACGTCCGCATCCCAACACCCCTATCTTTAGAAGACCTAAACGACTTTGAAGACTTCTGTAAAGTAAATAAATACTTAAAAACCATTCACATTAGCAAACTTATCCCTAGTGAAGTCGAAAGCATCATCAAAGTTCTTATCTCTTGCACTAAAAGTAACATCAAAATCGTTATCCATGAAAACATCAACGACGAAAAAATCATCAATATTCTAAAAGAAATAAACAAAAACTACAAACGAAAATATAACATTTTCTTAACCCTTGAATACTCCGAAGAATATCTTAACCAAAACTTATTCAAACAAACCATCATCAACACTCTAAAAGTTTGTGGCCTTATAATCTCTAGTCTTGTCATTCTAATTGTAACCTACATCGGTTTATCAAACCACTTAGACCAACAACAAGTAAACAAAATCAAAAATAATCTTGCTAATATCCTAAAACAAACTGATAATGACAAAATAATGGATGCTATCAATAAGAAAAATGAAGAAAACAAAGACCAAGAACCAAAACCTCCTGAAGAACCGGAAAATCCTGACAAACCAGCAGAAGAAGAACCAAACAACGGTATAAAAATGATAACCAACAAAGAACTAGCAAGCCTTTTAACTATCAATGAAGACGTAATTGGCGAAATTAAAGTCAATAATACTAACATCGAATATCCTGTTGTCCAAACAAAAGACAACGAATACTATC
>CANOGG010000131.1 GCA_947565485.1 uncultured Mycoplasma sp.
TATTAGAATTGGTTAAAAAAATAATTATATGCTAAATGTATGCAAAAATAAAATTATTGCTTAATAACCATGGAATTTATATTGATTTTATGGTTTTTAATTGTAATTTTTAATGAGAGATGGTATTATAGATATTAGCATTTTAAGGAGATTTGGTTATGAATTTTAGAGAGTTACCAGAGGGAAATGGTCAAGAGATATATGTTGATATAGAAATTTTAAATATTAGGCGTGAATGGTATAATGAGGAGTTGCAAGCGATAGTTATGCCAGAGATTTGTGATAATAATGTTGTTTATGAAGCTTATAGAAAAATGTTTAATTATTTATTTTTGATGGGTTATAAAATGGTAATTGATAGTAAGTTAGTGAATGAAGATACTTTTTGTTGGACTCCATGTTTTGATAAACATATAAATAAGAAAAGAGAAGAGTATCTTTCAAAGAAGAAAAATAAAATAAGACAGATTTTATTAAATGAGGGAATAGAAGAACCTTATACAGTTTATTTTCCTGAAAATTGTTTTCCTGATAATTTGCCAGAGTTGCCGCTTGTGCTTAAAAATGAAGATGAGCATGGAGGAGTAGAAAAATTTTTGATAAGAACAAGAGAACAGTTAGAAATATTAAAAAGATTTTATAATGAGATTAATGAATATGACAAGGAAAAGAGAATTGCTAGGGTGAAGAGACAATGGTCTTGTTATAAAGATTTGGAGTTTGACCAACATGGACGGTCAAAGAGAGGAATTTGTGTAGTTTTTGTGGATTACAAGAAGATGTTTCATGAGAATATGCTGATACAAAAATATATTAAGACACCAACGGAGTATAATACTTCACTTAGAGTTATTACTTCAGCATCCGGTGATATTTTAAGTGCCAATCTTAAGTATTCAGAAAATTTAGAAAGAACTGTAAGAGAGTATCAGGGAATTTTTGATAAGTATTTGGCTAATTCGATGTCGCCTTATTATTTGGGAGATGATAGTATTGTTTCTAATACGATATGGGGTGGAAAAACAATTCTTTTGGGGCGAAAAGATTATTCCTCTTTAGAAAAAGAGATACTCGCTTTACATGGGATAAGTTCAGATGAGGCTTTAGTGCCTGATGAAGTATTTAAGGCAAGTTTGGCAATTGCTAGAGAATGCAGAAGAGAGATTGGAGCTATTTGTGGGTTAGATTTTATTTATGATGAAGAAAATAAAGTTTGGAAGTATTTGGAAGAACATGAATATCCGATGTTAGGGACATATGCGAAAGAGTATGATTTGCCTTATGATGGTCAGGATTTTGTAGAAACACAGATTTTAGATATTGATGCAAGATTAAGGGCTTTAGCTTTAACGATGGAGAAGATAAAGATAAGAATTTTGGTAAAAAATAAGTAAGTAATTTGGGAGGAAATTTGGTTTATGAAGAAGAATAATTTTACAGTAAGAGTAGATGGTATGGAATTGGTGCTGCCTAAAAGTAGTGTAAATTTTGTTGGTGATTATGGAAAAATAGAAGCTTATTCGATGTTAGATTTTGGTGATGAGGAATTATTGATGATGGGAGTGGGAGTGGTAAATAAAAAGTATGAGGTGGTTGTAAATTTGGTTCCTAAGGTAGTGTTAGATAAGTTAGATATTTTAAATGAGGGGATAATAATTTATAGAATGCTTAATGAAGTTGGAAATTATAATGTTTTTATGGCGAGGTATGTAGATAGTGTGCAAGTGGAGAGATATGATTTAACAGCGAGTGATTATGAAATTATAAGTGAAAAGTTTGTTAAATTAAAAACAGTCGTGGGAGAATATACATTACAAGCAATATGTAATATAAAGACTTTGGCAGTTTTTGAATATTTTAACTATATTGGCGAGTATTTTGTTCATGAAGAGTGGGGGATGGAAGTTGCCGAGGCGGTTATATTTATCTATGATGATAAAGGCTTTATTTTAGATGAGATAAGTTGTTTTATTGATAAAGAGGGTGAGATAATTACTAATTTTTACTCGAGGAAGATGAATGTTGTATTTGAAGAGACAGACTTGGAAAAAGTAAAAGAGAAAGTTTTAGATAATTTGAAACATACGAGGAAGTAAGTTGTTTTAGAAAAAACTAGTTGCAATTTTAAGGGTTATATAATATAATTAAGATGAAGTTTAAATCTCAGTTTGAATTTACTCCTTAAATTTTTACTTGGATTAAACCGATTATATGAAAAAAAGGAGGATATGTATGGCTGTTACTAAAGAAGAAAAAGCAAAGCTAGTTAAAGAGTTTGGTAAAGATGCTAAAGATTGTGGTTCAACTGAAGTTCAAATTGCAATTTTGACAGCAGAAATCAACGATTTAACAGAACATTTGAAAGTACATAAGCATGACTATCATTCAAATCGGGGACTTTTAATGAAAGTTGGTAAGAGAAGAAAATTACTTGCTTATTTAAAAGAGAACGATGTTGTAAGTTATAGAAATGTAATAAGTAAATTGAATTTAAGAAAATAGGCACTAAAAAAGATTTTTGGTGTCTTTTTAATTATGAAGGAGAATATAGATGAAGAAAGTATTTAAGTTAGATTTTTTAGGAAGAGAGTTAGTAGTAGAGACAGGTGAGCTTGCAAAGCAGACTGATGGGGCAGTGTTAGTTCGTTATGGGGATACAGTAGTATTGTCAGTTTGTGTGATGGGTAAAGAGGTTTTAGGTCAAGATTTCTTTCCTTTACAGGTACTTTATCAAGAGAAGTTATACTCTGTAGGTAAGATTCCAGGAGGTTTTATTAAAAGAGAGGGGCGGCCTAGTGATGCGGCGACACTAGCGGCACGTTTGATTGACAGACCGATTAGACCAATGTTTGACGAGAATTTGCGGCAAGAGATACAAGTTGTTAACACAGTGTTGTCAGTAGACCCAGATAATTCCCCAGAGATGGCTGCTTTATTTGGAACTAGTTTGTGTCTTGGTATTTCTAAAATTCCATTTGATGGACCAGTTTCAGGTGTTATAGTTGGGAAAATTGGTAAAGAGTTAGTTATTAATCCAACGGCGGAGGAGAGTGAAGAAAGTAGTTTAACTTTAACAGTAGCGGGAACTCATGAGGCTATTTGTATGGTTGAGGCTGGAGCGTCTGAGTTAAGTGAGAAAGAAATGCTTGAGGCTCTCATGTTTGGACATGAGAATGTTAAGAAATTATGTGAGTTTCAGGAGCAGATTATTAGCGAGATTGGGGCTGAAAAGATAGAACTTGCGAAAGCAGAACTTGATAGTGAGTTAGTGGCGCAGGTTGAAGATTTTGCCACAAAAGATATGTTAGAAGCTGTTCAGATTAAGGATAAGTTAGAGAAATATGCGAAAATAGATGAAGTAAAGGCGAGAACAATAGAGAACTTTACGGAAATATTTGGGGATGATGAAGAGGCACCAGAAAAGATTAAGCAAGTAGAGAAAATTGTCAATTTGATTGAGGCTAGAGTGGTTCGAGAGTTAATTACTGATAATAAGATAAGACCAGATGGAAGAGCAATGGATGAGATTAGACCACTTTCATGTGGGATAGATTTATTACCACGGACGCATGGGTCAGCGCTATTTACAAGAGGCGAGACACAATCGCTTGCAACAACAACACTGGGAGCAATTGGGGAACATCAGATACTTGATGGGCTAGGTTTAGAAGATACAAAGAGATTTATGTTGCATTATAACTTTCCAGCATTTTCAGTAGGAGAGACGGGAAGATATGGAGCACCAGGTAGAAGAGAAATTGGACATGGGGCTTTGGGTGAGAGAGCACTTCTTCAGGTAATACCTAGTGAGGAAGAATTTCCTTATACGATAAGAGTAGTTAGTGAAATTTTAGAGTCTAATGGTTCTAGTAGTCAGGCGACTATTTGTGCAGGATGTCTAAGTTTGATGGCCGCAGGAGTACCGATAAAAGCGCCAGTAGCAGGTATTGCGATGGGACTTATTCAGAGTACTGATGGAAAGAAACATACGATTTTAACTGATATTCAAGGGTTAGAAGATCATATGGGAGATATGGACTTCAAAGTAGCGGGGACAAGAAAAGGTATTTGTGCTTTACAGATGGATATTAAGATTAAAGGAGTAACTGAAAAGATATTAAAAGAAGCGTTAGCGCAGGCTAAAAAAGCACGGATGGAAATACTTGATGTGATGGAAGAATGTATACCAGAGCCACGTAAAAGTTTAAGTAAGTATGCGCCAAAGATTGATACATTTATGATTAATCCAGATAAGATAAAAGATGTTATTGGTCGCGGAGGTGAGATGATTACTAAGATTATCCTCGATGCTAGTAATGTTAAAACAGTTAATGATAAAGATGCCGTTAAAGTTGATTTGGAAGATGATGGAAGAGTTATTATTTATCATACAGATGCGGCGGTTATTGCAAAGACGAGAGCGATGATTGAGGAAGTAGTTAGAGAAGTAGAAGTGAATGAAGTTTATACAGGGAAAGTTGTGAAAGTTGAAGATTTTGGTTGTTTTGTAGAACTTTGGCCAGGATGTGAGGGATTAGTTCATGTTTCAGAGCTCGATAATAAACGTGTGGAAAAACCAAAAGATATCGTAAGTGTCGGTGATAAAATTTTGGTTAAAGCACTTGGTTTTGATAACAGAGGAAGACTTAATTTATCAAGAAAAGCAGCACTGC
>CANOGG010000132.1 GCA_947565485.1 uncultured Mycoplasma sp.
GGCTTAACCTGCTCTAAAACAAGAAAATATTTATTAAAAACATCACTTTCTTGCATCTTATAAAAAGATTTCTGCGCATTTACTTGAATTCCATTTAGCCCTGGAATAATATAATCATCTTTTATCTGTGCATTTACACTCTTAATTTTATAATTTTCTGATTCTTCAAGTATCTCCTGCATTAAGGGATTTCTATTTCGCACCAAACTTGCAATCTTATCTGTATAATAAAAACTAAAAGCCATAATTAAAGTCAAACCAAAATACTGATAATATTTTTTCAAATTTATCACCTAAAAAAATATATGCCAAAAAAAATTAGCTAAAACTACAATTAACCAATTTCTTTTTTGACTAAGTCTGCACCTCTCTTAGGGTCTTGTAACAAAATATCATAAACCAGTTTATTTTTCTTAAGTTCTTCAATAAAAGTAATTTCTTCCTTTGTCATTGCCACATAAGCCTCATTATTATCTTTATCTACTGTCTTAACTAAATAATCTGCTCCTAAAAGATAATCGGCACTAACTCCAAAAACATGTATCATTTCAATTATTGCTTCTAAAGTAGGGTTTCTAAGCTCTTTTTCATAACAACAAATTGCTGACTTACCAACACCTATTAGTTCACCTAATTCTGTTTGTGTTAAACCCTTGGCTTTTCTTACATCTCTAAGTCTACTTCCGTTTAACATCCCATCACCCTCGCATCTATTACAGAATTATAACTTTAGTTTTAGTATATTTGTAATTTTTCCACCTATGGTAAAAAATACCATTATATTTTTTACAAATTATCAATATTATTGAGTATTTTAACTAAATTTTCTTTGTATTTGACGAAATAAAATTTACTTTATCAACTACAACTTCTAAAACATAATGTTTTTCTTTGTCAACTTCATAATTTCTTGACTGTAATTTTCCTTTAATACCTACCACATCGCCTTTATGACAATATTCTTTGGTCGCTTCAGCTATCCCATTCCATAAAACACATCTAATAAAATCTGCTTCATAAATGCCATCACTATTCCGATAGTCCCGAGAAACAGCAAGGATTATTAAAGTTCTATAACTTCCATCGCTGTTTACTCTCACATCTGGGTCACTTGTAAGGCGTCCCACTAAAGTTACACTATTCATGATATTTTTCCTCCTTTCTTGAGGAAGTTATATCAAATTTCATGCTTTTCGTCAAAATACAAATTTTACTAAATCTGCTTAGCAGATTTTTATAAATTGGTTAGCAGATTTTACTATTTCTGCTTAGCAGATTTTAACAAATCTGTAAATTTCACATCTTTACATAGATTTTACACTTTTTTTAGTAATTTTTCATCAATCTATTAAGTTCCACTGCATACTCCATTGGCAGCTCACTCCTAAAATCTTTAATAAACCCCATAATTAAAAGTTCTTTGGCTAACTCCTCACTAAGTCCCTTACTCATTAAGTAAAACAATTTCTCTTTTGAAACTTTCGATATTGAAGCCTCATGCTCCAAAACCGACTCTCTATTACTAACAATATTATTCGGAACCGTATCACTCTTACTAATATCGTCTAAAATAATGGTATCACACTTCACACTGGCTCGAGAATTTCCCGCCTCTTTTGTAATTTTTGTTGTCCCCCGGTAATTACTAACTCCCCCATTAACTGCAATCGACTTGCTAACAATATTACTTTTCGTATTCTTTCCTAAATGTATCATCTTCGCCCCTGCATCTATTACCTGACCTTTATTCGCATAAGCAATACTAATAGAATTACCTCTTGAACCATCTCCCTTTAAAATGCATGAGGGATACTTCATCGTCACTTTTGACCCAATATTGCCATCAACCCACTGCATTACCCCTCTCTCATCTATAATGGCTCGCTTTGTCACTAAATTATAAACATCCAAACTCCAATTTTGAATTGTCGAATACTTGCACTTGGCATCCTTACCCACGTATATCTCGACAACTCCTGCATGTAAACTAGTTGAAGAATAACTCCTCGCTGTACACCCTTCGATATACTCTAACTCTGCCTCATCATCAACTATAATAATCGTTCGCTCAAACTGACCCAAGTTTTCGGTATCTATGCGAAAATAACTTTGAAGTGGCCTATCAAGCACTACTCCCCGAGGAATGTAGATAAATGAACCTCCACTCCAAAATGCCCCATTTAAAGCTGTATACTTATTCTCATCATACTTAACTAAATTATTAAAATATTTCCTAAACAAACCCGGGTATTTTGCTAGTGCCTCATCTGTACTCGTAAAAATAATATTAGCATCATTTTCTTTTATATTATGATATATAACCTCACTCTCATACTGATTAGTAACCCCTTTTAAATACTCATCTTCCGCCTTTATAACGCCTAAGCGACAAAACGTCCCCCGAATATTTTCTTCTACATCTTCCCATTTATCAGCCATTTTATTTTTCTGTTCTTTATAATAAACGATATTTAGAAAATCAATATCTAACTTAGGTCCAAAATCAGGATTATCGAGTTCCAAAAACTTCTCCAAAGCTTTCAGTCTAAACTCCAACATCCATTCTGGCTCTTGTTTCTTTTTACTTAAATTATGTACAATCTTTTCTAGTTCTTTTCTCATAATCAAAACACCATTTCTATTATACTACACATTCCCCCTATTTTGTCTAATTTTTTTCACAATCTCACCGTTTTAGAGTTGTTTTTTTCATATTTTTTTGATACAATTATAAATATAATTGGAGGGTGTAAAAATGAACAATAGTGATACTAATAAAAATCAAATTATTAACATGAATGACTATATATTCCGTCAAAATCTTGAGTTTTATCCCAATCTCCAAGGCTTAACTTGCAAAGATAATGTTATCTATTATGTCAAAGATGGCAATATTATTGCTAGTACCGCTCTAAATTTTGACCTCCGTGCTATTCCAACTTGGAATACTACTCCCGAAGAATTTATCAAAATCATCAACTTAAATAAAGAATGTGAGCATCTAGATAGTTTCGAAAATTTAATTCATACTTTTGCAAACGTTGAACTCACCCCTGAAGTTGAAAAAAATCTTTCTAACTACATGAACCTCTACTTCACCGCCCAAGATTCTTTCCACAACTTAACTGATTTCAATAAAAATCGTCTTGAAAGCATCAAGATTACTATTGCGAGTCTTCCTAAAACCACCCCTATGGGTCTTAGTATCAATCGCAAACTTGACGAATATTTTGAAATAACTAAAAATATTGGTGATACAAGAAATATGAATGAAACTGACGAACTAAGACAAGGTAACGCCCTTGTAAGAATTAAAAACGAAACAACTGCTCTTGTCCCTACTAAAACCTCATCTCGTGCCGCTTTCGTCAATATTTCCATTCTTCTATATGGTGTCATAAATATTGGCCTAATTTTAGCGCTTGCCTTAATGAAGTAAAAAAATACTTCATTTTTTTTTAAATTTATAGTATAATACTAATACCTGGGGTAGCCAAGGTTTCGACATGTATTACTAAATATGACTGCAAGTAGTCTGGAATACTTTAAGTCCACAAAAAAATTAAATGACAAGAATGAAAATTCTTTTGCTTTCGGTGCTAGTAATCTAGCATTTGCCTAATTAATAAGGATACAAGCAAGCTTTTAGTTACTTTTCTTATAGGGTAATTAAAGGTTCATATATATAAGATATATTCTTTTATTTGTTTAGGATAAAAGAATGAATTTTTACTAAACTTAGATATTTTAGAGGTTGGTCTTGAGCCATTAAAATATTGAAAATCAAATCAAGCTAAACTTGTAGACGTTGTATAATAGGATATCATGGACAGGAGTTCGATTCTCCTCTACTCCACCATTGGGAAATCTGTTCTAACTTTTTAGAACTCTATATAAAAAAAAGTATCAATTTCAAAAGAAGTTGATATTTTTTTGTGATTAAAGAAAGGACAGATAAAATGGTAAGTATAGTTAGTAAAGAATTACACTTTGATGAAGAACTAAAAAAGAAAATAGAGTTTATTTGTGATTTTTGTAATACAAAACCTACTATAATAAATGGTTGTATTAAGAATATTAGGAGGACAAATCTCTCCTACATAGAACCTCATAGAGTTATTATTAAAGATATTACTTTTCTTGTATTTAATTATTCTAAAACTATTTATATAGGAAACCTAAGAAATAGTATTGAAATAAAAGATTTAGAGGGCTTTATTAAATCATTAGATTAAATGTATAAAATTGTATCAACTTCTTCTAATATTGCCTTTAAATGGGCAAAAATTGGTAATTATGTCTTGACTTTACAATAAAAGAATCTATAATAGGAAAGCAATAAAGGAAGTTTTATGTTTTTGAGGGGTTAATATAAAACAAAGTTTAAATTAACATAATGAAATTTATAGAGGTGACAAAGACATAAAACAAAATTAAATGTCTTTGTCACCTCTTTTTTGATAAAGAATAAGAAAGGAAATAGTATTATGAATGAAGAAAAGAAAATTGCAGGAATTTATATTAGAGTGTCGTTGTAATACATAGGCAGACACGTTATCTTCTGTTTCTTCTAATTCTTGTTTTG
>CANOGG010000133.1 GCA_947565485.1 uncultured Mycoplasma sp.
CCTCTTCCATAAGAACTTCTTTAGCAGCGTCTTCAGCTTCAGCTTTGATATTTTCTAAGGGGCGGTTTTCTGCAGTTTCACTATTTTCATTAGAATTAGGAGCAGAAGATGGTGATACTTGTTGTTCTTCCTCTTCTTCTGTTTGTTCGTCAGTGGTAAAAGATGCGGCTTCTTCCTCTTCATAGGCTATCCTAGAAGTGTTTAAATTGTTATTTTTTTTGCCATTATTTTTTAGATAATTGTTGAAGTCAATGATTTTACCTTCGGTGGTTGTAGTACTGGTAAAGTGACGTAAAAGACGGTTCTTAGTAGGAAAAGGAATTATTTTTTGGTTAGTGTTAGTTGTAACTTCTGGTTCTTTAGAAATTTCAGGATTGGGAATATTATCTAAATCGAGGGCATTAGTACCAGAAAAAGCTCGGTCGCTATCAACCATTGTATGTTCACTGGCGGCATTTTGGTGCATTTCATAGGGAGGTAGGCCAGCAGTAACACTTGGAGGAGTAGGAATATTTATGTTGACATTCTTACTAGCTTCGGCATGGTCGATGTAATTAGTGTCTATATTTAGGTTAGCATCATTAGTAAGTGATGTTTCATGAGAGGTAGTACTATTTAGTTCGTTAGTAGTATCATTAGTTGTAGAGGTAGTATCATGAGTTTCAAGGGTTCCAGAGTGGTTTTCAGTTAAAGTACTACTAACATTAGTAGTAGAGGTTTTATTATTAATAGCTTGATTTTGAAGTTCCGCGTTAAGAGTGCTTTTGGTTAAGTCACTAGGACCAACGCCGCCAAAGCGAGTATGAAGATTCAAGTTCATTAAGTCTTCTTTTTGACCAGCATTTATTTTATTTAAAAGCTCCTGGGTGGCCTCAGGCTTTTGGATTTTTTTTAGATAATCACGAGATATTAGTTTCTTGTTAACAGCTTGTTCAACAAGCATAGATTCCATTAAATATCTTAGAGAAGCATCGCCACCATTGTAACGGATGATATCTTTGATAAATAAAGAGATGGCATTTTTTTCACCACGAAAATAACCTTTTAAGAGGCGTTCAAAATCGGCACCATTACCTTCACAGATTTTCATATATTCTTTAATAAAGTTAAGACCGTAATAAGAGATATTACGACTATTGATACCTTTTAAAGTGAAGTTTGTTACCATGTCAGTTAAGAGACTGTTTAAAGTGGCACTATAGGCTTTGTTACGAGTGGGACTAAGACCGGGAATTTCTACTTCTATCCCCTTTTCATCTTTGATGTAATTAGAACTCACAATACTTCGGACAATATCTTCAGTACTAGCATCGGGTGGTAGAAAAATGGTTTTTTTACTTTCAGAAGATGGGTCTAAACTTTGAGTGATGGTTTCGATGGTTACTTCATTTTTTGAAGATGGGGTTTCATTAGAAGAGTTTGTTAAGCGTTCGTATTCTTCTTTAGTTTCGCAAATAACGATATTCTCTATTGCTTCATCGACTTTCTCACTAGAGAGATAAGGACCCATGACTTTATCTTTACTGGCTTCATCGAGAGCAGCGATAGCGACTTCAAGATTAGACTCAGCATCAGTACTCGTAAGAGAATTGGTGATTTTTTCTTTTAATTCTTCGGTTTTAGTACCCTCACCTTTTTTGGGAGTATTACTCTTTTTTAGGTTATCATACATTTGGGTTGTTTCTTTGAATAGTCTTTCAAGTTCGGTTAAGTCACTGCTATAGATAGTACTTTTTTTAAGATTGATAGATGACTTTAGAGTTTCGACGCGGGATTTTAGTTCAGGTGGGAGGTCATATTCAGATATTTGGTCGAGGAGGTTTTTAAAGACTATTTGTTTAGTTTTATAGGTTGTTTCTTTATCTTCAAAATTGGTTTTAAGACAACCTTTGTCGTCATATTGATAGTTGTCTTTTAGAGTTCTTTTTAGTTTACGTTGCATTTCGTTGTCTAGTTCGACACGAATGTTTTTAGAACCGATTGTAATAAATAGATATTTTTTCATAAAAACCACCACATTAAAGGAAGTTATTGCTCCTTAAACTTATGTTTAAATTATATCATAGTTTAGAGAAAAAAAAAAGAAAATGTGAGTCAGGGTGTTAACTTCAAAGTAGGATTTTCTTTTTTACGGGCAAGTATTTTGTTGAAAAGACGGTCACTCGTAGGCGAGCATTTGATTTCGGGGAGAAAATCGGGAAGTTTGGTATTTAGGCAAGGATGGTTTATTTCGGCGATGGCAGGAAATTGAGGGTTAGAGAAAACATCTAAATAAAGAGATTTATCTTGATAGTTAAAATAATAGCGGGTTTTAGTTAAGGAATTATAGTTATGGTCTTGGAAATTTAAGAAGTAATTATACATTTTGGGGGTTATTTCTTCATCTTGGATAATTATTTTAGAGTCGGGAGAAGTTTCTTTGTAGATTGCAAAATGATAAGTAGTCGTAGGTCCAGTGGTGATTTTGCGGATTCTTTTTTCAATATTTTTGGGACTTGATAGATAGTGTTGGATGATAAAAGATTGTTTACTAATGTGAGAGATAAAGTCAAGGTCAAGATGGTCACGGTCAATTAGGTATTTGGTTTGGTGCTTAAAGTTTTTTGCAGCAAGATATTTATCTATTAGCGATAAAACTAAAGTTGTTTTGGTTTCGATGGTATCTTGGGGGCTAATTAGTTTTAGAGACGGATGAGTTAGCCAACAGTTTAGAGTTTTGGTTCCTAGTTTTAAGGCAGTTTTTAAATCTTCAGTACGGGCTTGATTGTTTTTAGTTGTATAAAACTCGGGACTACTAATAAGACCGATAACTAAGTCATAGCGAGATATGATATGGGGAATGTCTAAATTATGAGGGGCTAAGAGGGTCATAAATTCAGAATCACTAATGTAGGCGGAGTTATCTAAGAGACCACGGTCATAAATTATAAGGATTTTAGAATTAGGAAATTGCTTTTGGGCATAAGAATAAAATTCTTCCTCGGCTAATTGGTATTTTAAGACTAATTTTTGGAAAGTTAAAATATCTAGAGGATTGAGGCCAAAGGGTTTTAGGCCATTGTTTATGAGAGTAGTAGCAGTTTCAGGAACGATGAAAACTTGGTAACCTTCCTTTTGATATTTTTCTTTGATATGGTTTAAGATGGTGGTTTTGCCACTTCCGGGGCCACCAGTTAAAACAATTTTTGTTAACATTTTTAATTTATCCTCCTTATTAGTTTTTTAGTTAGGTCTAATTCATGAAGTGATGAATGAGTGACGTGGAATTGTTCTTTGTTCATATCGAGAGAAAGATTATGGAGATAGTAATAGATGATATTTATGACACCACGATGAGTAATTAAAAGAGTATTAGGTGGGAGATTTTGGAATATATTTAAGTTTGTGAGAATGCGGTTATAAAGCATTTGGAGAGACTCACCTTTAGGATAGATGGTGTTTGTTGTGATGTTTTTAGTATATGTAGGGTATAATCTTGTAGCGATGGTTTTAGGAAGACCATTTAAAAGTCCTTTATTTTGTTCTCTTAAGATTAGTGTAGTTTCGTAGGGAATGTTTAAGATTTGGCTAATAATTGATGCTGTTTCAACGGCCCTTTTGATATCGCTTGTGAGAATATTTGTAATATTAAGATTTTCTTTTAGCCAGTAGCCTTGTTCAGTTGTTTTTTGGATACCAGTGGGTGTTAGAGAGACATTACTCCACCCGCCAATATAGTTTTCGTCATCTTCGCCATGACGCATTAAATAAATCATAAAATTTATTCCTCCTTCTATTTATAATTATATGTGTATTTTTTACGCTTGTCAATTAATAATTTAGCACTTTTTTGAAATTTTGACATAAATTATTAGTGAGAATACATGAAAGGGTGAAATTATGAATAAAACTTGTGAGAATAATAATCAAGGGAATTGTATTAATGAAATTTTAAGTGTTATTTTAGTGTTGCAACAAAATGCTTGTCCAGAGACATGTTTGGATGCTTGCGATAGACCAGTTTTGGGTGGTGGGCCAAATTGTCTTATTTGTAATACCAGACCAGTAATGTTATATACTTGTTGCGCGAACGGAACTCCTTGGAGTATGCCTACTTCTAAAGATTCGACAGTGACTTGTACAGGCGGAACAACAGAGTGTTCAAACATTTTTAGAGTTGAGAAGATTGAGGGAAATTGTTGTACTTTTAGAGTGTTGCAAGATAATCCAGATACGACAAGCTTAAATCCTTATATAGCTACGAATTCGTTCTTTACGATGGACTGTGATTGTTTGTGTGCAATAAGATGTCTTTCAGATACTTTTGTGGACTGTGTTTGTTAGGATTTTTCTGGTATGTTGAGAGACTGACTAGGTGGTTGGTCTCTTTTTTAGGTGCTAAAATAAAAAAGAATTGTTTATTTTTTAGTAACAATTCCATTTTTAAATTATTCTTCTTTTAATTTAGAAATCTCTTCAATACTTAAACTGGTATATTTTTGGATAGTATTTATATTGACACCATCTTTTAGCATAG
>CANOGG010000134.1 GCA_947565485.1 uncultured Mycoplasma sp.
ATCTAGCTACTTAAAAGATATCAAAATATGAACAAGTCACTACCCTGATTTGTTCTTTTTCTAACATTTCCAAATTAACTATAACGTAAGCATTAATAAAGAAAAGAATATAAGGATATTGAAAATTTGCCAATGCCACTGGCAAATTTACCTTGGGCTCATAATTATACTCTAATCAAAAAAATAAAAGATAAGAATAAAAAACTATGGTATTCAAAAAAGATAAATTATCTGTAGAGTGGGCTTTAGAAGAAATTAATAATCCAATTGGTGTATCTTCTTATGAAATAAAAATATATTCCTAAAGATATGATAGAAAAAATACCTATCGAAGAAGAGTTAAATCTTCATATTGATATAAAAGAGTAATGTCTTTTGATAGCTACAACTAAACTAGCAAAGTTATATGAAGTTGAAACTAAAAAATCAATGAAGCAGATTATCTTCTTTTCTTAAGCAAAAACATATAATTTCTTTGGTATTAGACACGATAAAGATATAAATATACTTCAAAAATCATTTTCTAAATTTGAATAAAAAAACAAATTAATGATATTTATTTTCTAACATTTCAAAAATGAAATCTTTTTGTAATATAACTCTTACGACAAATTTAATTAATTATATTACAATTATTAAAAAAGGAGAAATGTTTACATGAAAGAAAAAATATCTGGCATACTGATTTTAATTGCTATTGTTTTATTAATTATTTTAGGCTATTACTACTTAATAGACCATAGTTCCATTTACTATACTAGAATTGACAATAATAAAATAATTGAAAATGATTCTAAAGGTGGTGTAATTAACTTTAAGGGTGACCTTAAATATCTATACAATCTAGACGCTTACAATTCCTCTGGCCATAAAAAGGAAATAACTTTTGGCACAAATAAAGAACTTCAAGATAAAATCTTTATCAAGCTAGAAATTAAAGCTATCCGTGGTGTCATCTCCTGGGAAGAGATAACTTATAATGAACTACCCGACCAAGTTAAAAAATACTATAAAAATTAAAGTAAATTCCTAACTAATTTACTTTTTTTCTCCCTAAAAATTATTGTTATAATATTTTAAAAGTGCTAAAATATTATCGAAATAGAAAAAAATAAGTTTTTAAATCATTGAAAAGAGGTATATAACATGGAAAAGAATAAAACCAAAAAAGAAATTGTTAAAATGCTTTTAAACAAAGAAATCAGCATCGACGATGAGGAAGAACTCTTAAACTTACTTATTGATGAACCTATAAGCATTGATGTCGATAAAGAATGTCGGAAGAACATCAAATTTGGCGATAAAGTGGCTGACCAATTAACTAAAATCGCCGGCTCCTGGACTTTTATAATTGGCTTTACAAGCTTTTTGCTACTTTGGATACTCCTAAATATTTATGTCTTTAAAAATCTTGACCCTTATCCCTTTATTTTACTAAACTTACTCTTATCATGTCTCGCTGCACTCCAAGCGCCAATTATTATGATGAGTCAAAACCGTGAAGCCAAAAGGGATAGCTTAAGAAGCAAAAATGATTACCGTATCGATTTAAAAAGTGAGCTTATCTTAGAAGAACTTCACGACAAAATCGAGAAAATAGAGAAAAATCAAAAAGCAATTCTAAAAAAACTCTCAGAACTTAATAAGTAAAGGAGCTGATTAAAATGCCTAAAATTCTTATAGTTGAAGATGATACAAGCATCCAAAATCTTTTAAAAGAACTTTTAACCCTCGAAAATTACCAAACAACCCATGCCTACTCTGGAAGTGAAGCTCTTCTTTTACTTGAAAAAAATCAGTATGACTTAATACTTCTAGATTTAATGCTTCCTGGTTTAAGTGGTGAAGAACTAATAAAGAAAGTATCTAACACTCCTATAATTGTATTAAGTGCCAAAATATCTAGTACTGATAAAGTAAAATGTCTCTTATCTGGTGCAAGTGATTATATTACTAAACCCTTTGACAATTCTGAAATTTTAGCTCGCATTAAAGTACAACTTCGCCATTCCTTCACAAATCACAATCTCAAACATTCTAGTTTTGAACTTTTAAATGACTTCCACACTTTAGTAGTTCATCATAAAAAAATAAACCTCACCAAAACTGAATATGCCATCATAAAACAATTACTTCTAAATTATCCCAATGTTCTAACTAAAAACAAGTTACTAGACTTAATCAGTTTTGATACTCCTGATTGTGACGAACAATCCTTAAAAGTCCATATCAGCAATATTCGTAAAAAATTAAAAACTGTTAGCGATATAAATTATATTGAATCTGTTTGGGTATCGGTTTTAAACTAAATCTCTAATTATCTTAACTAATTCTTAACTAAATATTAACTTTTTTCTTAACCTTTTTTGGTTAAAATACTATCAAGAAAGGAAAAATAATATGCAATACATTTTAGAAACTAAAAATCTAACTAAAAAATATCGTGATTTTAAAGTTTTAAATAATCTCAATATTCACGTCGAAAAGAGTGCTATATATGGCTTAATCGGTCGTAATGGAGCTGGTAAAACAACTCTTATTAGGATAATATGTGGTCTTATAAAACCCACCTTTGGTTCCTACTCTTTATATAATGAAAATAGTACAACCTCTAATATTCTAAACTCCCAAAAAAGAATAGGTGCCCTTATCGAAAGTCCATCTCTTTATAACAATCTAACTGCCAAAGATAATCTCATCATTCAGTCCCAAATTCTCGGCAATCCTAGTCTCGATAATATAGATAATCTCTTGGAACTTGTTGGCCTAAAAAACACTAAAGAGAAGAAAGTTAAAAATTTTTCTTTAGGTATGAAAGGGCGCTTAGGTATTGCCCTAGCTCTTGTTGGTCATCCCGATTTTCTTCTCTTAGACGAACCTATTAATGGCCTCGAACCTGAAGGAATAATCGAAATTCGCGAACTAATACTACGCCTAAATAAAAATTACCAGATAACAGTTTTATTATCTAGTCATTATTTAGACGAACTATCTAAAATAGCAACTCACTACGGTTTCATAGACCATGGAACTATCATTAAAGAAATAAGTAATAAAGAACTATCCACTAAAATATCCCATAAAATAACCCTCAAAGTTACCAAACCAGAAACTTATATACCATATCTTGAAGATAATAAACTATCCTACGAAGTCTTAGATAATAACAATATTAATGTCTATACTAAAATAAGTCTTCCAAAACTTTTAAATGAGCTAGGAAAGCATAATCTAACACCAGAAGACATCCATGAAACTGAGGAAACTCTCGAAAGTTACTATCTAAACTTAATTGGAGGAGAAAACCATGATTAAATTAATAAATGCTAATATAACAAGATTAAAAAAGAGTAAACTTTTTCATGTATTTAGTCTTTCTCTAATTATTGTTACTCTTTATTTAATATTTAACCAATACTTAGAATATAAAAAATACCATACTCTAATTGAGTTTGATTCCCTCTTTTCATTTTTTCTGATTTTTATTGGTTTGATTATTGCAATTTTTACCTCGCTTTTCTTAAGCACCGAAAAGTCCGAAAACACTATTCGCAACAAAATAATGGTCGGCCATAAAAGAAGTACAATCTATCTTGCTAACTTAATTACCATCATTGGTGTTAGTCTTATCTTTGAACTTATCTTTCTAATCATATTAAGCGCTATAGGTATTCCTTTATTTAAGTTTAATCTAAGTTCTAAAAGTTTTTTTCTCTACACCATTTTTACTACCCAATTAATAATTCTTGTCAATGTTGCGATATATACTTTTATTGCTCATATTCTAAATGATGCCTCTATCATTAATGTTGTATCCTTAACTATTGCTTTTGGCTCATATTTTCTCACACTAGCACTCTTTAACATCATTGATGCTCCTGAATATATTAGCATTGCCGAACTAAAACCCGAAACGAATAATGTTGAATATCAAAAAGAGAAAAATCCTAAATACCCTAGTGCTACTACTCTAAAAATTATAAATAACTTCATGGATATTATCATCAAGTATTAAATCGCTAGTAAGAAAACAACAAATCTTAAAACAATTCCCATTTACTCAATATGTACAACCATCATCATAACTTCTCTAGGTATCTACATCTTTAATAAAAAAGACTTGAAATAGGAAGGTGCTTAAACATGAATATCTACTTTTACTTATTTTTAATATTTTTCTTTCTCACTCTACTTTTGATTTTTAAAATAATTAATCTAAAAAAAGAAATAAAAAATATTACCAAATCTTTTACAACCATTATAAATACTGATACCAATAATCTTATTACTCTTAACTCTAATGATTTATATTTAAAAAATTTAACTTCTACTCTTAACAAAAGTCTAAAAAAACTTCGTCATTTAAAACTCAAATATCAAAAGGATACTAATAAACTAAAAACTTCACTTATTAATATTTCCCATGATTTAAGAACACCTCTTACTGCCATAAGG